>JACKNI010000003.1 GCA_024234935.1 Chromatiales bacterium | reverse complement strand
TGCCGCATAGGATTGCCTGCTTGACATACTATTTATAGTATAGATACTATATAGCATGTGGCGTGTCGAGGAGCACAGAAGGGTTGAGAAACAGCTTGATGCCGTGCCACGGGACGTTTTGAAGCGCTATGAGAAGTGGCTGGACATAACATCTGTATCCGGTCCGTCTGGCTTACGGCTTATCAAGGGATTTAATGACGAGGCGCTTTCTGGGAAGTGGAGAGGCCATCGATCATCCCGTTTGGGAATTCAGTATCGCGTAATTTATCGGGTGGTTGCTGCAGATCAACTCTTTCAGGTTGTTGCGGTCACGGCCCATGATTATCGGAGGCCATAAATGACCCAGTTTCGTCCAGCCAAGCGCCGCGTAGCCGTTTCAGTTGGTGAATCCGTACGAATTATTCGGGAGCTTCAGGAACTCAGTCAGAATCAGTTGGCTCGGCTCACGAAAATACCTCAAGCCACAATTTCCGCGATCGAGAATGATCGCATCAGCCTGGGGGTCGAGCGCGCGAAGGTTCTTGCTCGCGCGCTCAAGTGCCATCCCGCCGTGCTTGTGTTTCCGGGTTGGGAAGAAAACGAACAGCATGCGGCATAACAATGCCATCCACGCGACGCGCGACGATGCGCGTGCGTGATCGCGAGCGTTAGCCAGCAGAAAGAGGCCTGGCTGGAGTTCAATGACCTGTTGACGGCTCCATTAAACGTATCTACAGTTATTAGATGCGTATAACCTGCGATCCCGCGAAGCGCCAGCAGACGCTAGATGAGCGGGGTCTCGATATGCGCAGGGCCAAGGAGGTCTTTGCCGGACCGCACCTGACCCGGAAAGATGACCGGTGGGATTATGGCGAGCCGCGCTACATTACAGTCGGCTGGCTGGATTCGAGGCTCGTCGTATTCGTCTGGACTCCGCGCGGCGCAGCCAGACGCATCATCAGCATGAGGCATTGTCATGAGCGCGAAGCGAAGAAAATCAGGCCGCTCCTCGCCTGAGCGAGACGAAGCGCCGGAAATCACCGATAGCTGGGTGGCCGGCGCAGACCTTTATCACGGGAAGAAGCTCGTGCGGCGCGGGCGTCCGAAACTTGCCAGCCCACGAAAGCTCCTATCTCTCAGACTGCCGCCGGAAGTTATCGATAAATGGAAAGCGACGGGACCTGGGTGGCAGACACGCATGGCGGGTGTCCTTGAGCGGTCCACTCCTAAGTCCGGTCGTTCTGCTGGCTAACCAATCGCTTCATCGGTCGCCTGACGCGTCTGTCACGCGGCTTGCAAGCGCAACCCGCGCGCCAGCCACTGGCGCCGGTGAGCTCGGACGTTAGGTGCCATTCCATCAAGTGATTATCTGTGGCACCCTTCAGGACAAATTGGAGGTATCGCCAATGTCCACGGCCAAGGAAGAGTTGACGCGTTTGATTCAGCAGCAACCGGAGGATAGCTCGCGGGAAGAGCTCATCCGGGAGCTTGCCTTTCACGCCATGGTCGCTCGTGGTCTCGCTGATTCTGACGCAAAGCGCTCCATATCGAACGAAGAAATGGGCCGACGCATTCGCTTGTGGCAGCAATAACCTGGACAACCGAGGCCGAGCGCTGGCTGCAAGACATTCACGAGTACATTGCTGCCGATAATCCGCAGGCGGCAGCACGAACGGTTGAAGGTATCTATGAACGAGCTCAGCTGCTTCGTGAATTTCCGGAGTTGGGCCATCGGTACTGGGGCTCATCGCGAAACATCCGGATATTGCTCTACGGCCATTACCGAATCACCTACCTGATCACGTCCAGTGGCGGCATAGAAATTCTCGGTGTATTCCATGGCGCACTTGATCTCAGCCGGTACGAACTCTAGCTGGCACATAACCAATCGCTCCACCGGTCGCCTGACGCACCTGTCACGCGGCTTGCAAGCGCAACCTGCGCGCCAGCCACTGGCGCCGCTCAGCTCAGGCGTTAGCGGTCCGCGACAGACTGCGTATCACGGCGTAAGATCCATGCATCTGTGAGGGAGACATGACATGGCCTCTTCCCTGAAAGACCTGGAGAAAATGGCTCGCACGCTCGCGGCCGAAGAGCGAGCCCAGCTTGCGGAAGCCCTTCTGGAGTCCCTGCAGGCATCCCCGCTGTCCGACATTGAGACGCTCTGGAATCGGGAGATTGAGGCGCGAGTGGCGGCCTATGACCGTGGAGAAACGCAGACCTACGCGGCCGAAGACGTGTTTGCCGAGGCCCGGCGCCTGTCTCGGTGAAATCGGCCAGGTTCGCACCGGCAGCAGCCCGCGCACTGGCCTTCCCCCGTGCTGGGTCGCCGGCAGCGGCGAATACCCGGCGTGTTTTTCTCCAGGGCTTTCCCTTTTCGGTCGTCTATCGGGAAGTGACTGCTGGCATCGTCATTTTCGCCGTCGCACATCAGTCCCGCAGTCCCGGCTACTCCTCGACGATGGCTGGTACCTCGTAGCGACGCGCGGTAGCCACCGCCAGTTCAGGCACCGGATCAAGTCAGGCCGGGTAACGGTCCCGGGCAAACCCGGTGACGATTTGGCGCCGGGGACTCTGAACAGTATCCTCAACCAGTCCGGGCTGAAGAAACCAGGGTGATTTATGCGATACGCAATCGTGATTGAGGCAGCAGGGACCAACTTCTCGGCGTACGTTCCTGATCTGCCCGGCTGCGTTGCAACTGGCGCTACAGTCGAAGCCACGGAGCAGGCGAAACGTCAGGCAATCGCATTTCACCTCGATGGGCTTCGAGAGGATGGCGCCCCGATTCCTCCGCCGCTGAGCCGGGTTGACTACGTCGAGGTCGCCGCCTAACCAATTGCTCTGGAGCGCTCGCGTGAATATTGCAGTGCCAGCGAGAATCCACTCCACGTGCGGCGCTCAGCTCGTCCGTTAGAAGGCCCCTCGCAAATCCCGTATTTGTCGTATGGCTATTTAGCCATACCTCTGGTAGGGTTCCTCCATGACAGCCGATTTCGACTGGGACCCGGTCAAGGATGCCGAGAATCAACGAAAGCACGGCGTGTCTTTTGGCGAGGCCCAGATCGCATTTCTCGATCCCGGCCGCGTCATAGCTCGTGACTTGGGGCACAGCCAGGACGAGCAGCGTTACTACTGCTTCGGTCGCGTATCGGAGGGCGTCCTGACAGTCAGATTCACTTATCGGGGCAACATCATTCGGATAATCGGCGCCGGCTTTTGGCGTAGGGGCAGGAAGCTTTATGAAGCACACTCAAAAGTACACAGATGAGCCACTTGGCAGGCTGGAGGTCATTGATGACTTCCTGCCGCCTCCAGACCAGCTTGTACTGAAGGAAGATGGCGTCAAGATCACAATATCCCTCAGCAAGAAGAGCGTGGATTTCTTCAAGGCTCATGCAGCACGCTCAAAGGTGCCGTATCAGAGAATGATTCGAAGCCTCCTCGATACCTATGCTGATCGTCATTCGGACCAGTCTCCAACCAAACGCTCGACCGGACGCGCATCAAAGAACACGCGCCGGTCAGCGTAGACGTTAGGTATCGACGTTCAATGCGCCCCATGAAAACGTCTGCCCTACTACTGGCAATATTGATTCCTATAGTCGGCTGGTGCGCGCCACAACCCGTCCCACCCGGAAAGATGTTCAAGGGCGAGGTTCTGGACATACGGACCCCGAACTCGGAAGGATGGGCTCTTGACCTATCCACCCCCGGTGGCTGGTCCTTTGTTCGCCATGGCGCAAGAGCAACCGAAAGCTATGTAGCTAGCGTTCTTGCATTCAATCTCACAGAGACCACGAGCAACGAAGACTTTGTGGCATTGATTAAGGAAAGTATCGAGAAAGACACATCGCCGGATCGCTTCACTGTAAGCGACGCTAGCTACGACTACACTGACGCCCGCGGATACCCATGCGTGAAGTATCAGGCGACTGCCGAAGACAAGAAGGCGCACATTTCCATCTTCAAGCGAGAACCTCAGAAGCTGCAGATCTATTCACTTTACTGCAGACACCCGATACGTCCGAGCTTGGGTTTCGCCATCACCTTTTCGCACCGCGGCCCTGATCTCGACCCGGATATCGAGAAACAAGCACAGGACTTCATCAGCGGAGTAGACGTACCGCCACATACAGCGGCACCAATGTCCGATGAAAAGAAAGACGATACCTAACCAGGCGCTTGAGCGCGACGCGCTCACGCAGGCGCCTCAGCGCACGCGTTAGGTTGCATAGGCACCACTGATGGAGTTCGAATGGGATCCGGCGAAAGCTCGTGACAACGAGGCCAAACACAGTGTCACCTTTCGCGAGGCTACCGAAGCTTTTGCCGACCCTCTATCGTCGACCGCCCTGGACCCCGATCATTCCCGGGAGGAAGATCGTTTTGTCATATTTGGCAAGACGTTGGCGGACCGGTACCTGGTCGTGGCGTTCACGGAACGCGGTGGTAGACTCAGGATCATCTCCGCACGGCAAATGACCCGCCGAGAGCGTCAGGCTTATGAGCAGTAACGAAAAAGACCTGCGACCCGAATACCCCCCGGAACTCATCCGTTCCGGCACCCGGGGCAAGTACGCCCAGCGGTATCGCGATGAGGGCACCAACATCGCCATCATCGACCCCGATCTCCACAAGCTGTTTCCCGACTCCGACGCTGTAAACCGCGCACTCCGCGACTATGTCGATAAGCGGCAGGGGTCGGCAACCTGACCAACGGTTGCAACCGTTGGCCAGGACAGGGTCAGGCAGTTCACGTTGCCATCCACGCGGCACGGCAGATCGTTCTGTCTGGAGTGCGGATCAGCCCTACCGAGCACTCAGATGGACGGCAAGCTCGTGGTTGTTCCTGCCGGAAGCCTGGACACTGAGGTTTCACTGCGTCCCACTGCCCATATATTTGTATCGAGCAGAGCAAGTTGGGATCGGGCGCTTGAAGAAGTTCCATCAGCGGAGAGGTTTCCAGCGTGAGATCAGAAGCGGCGCTGGTGATCTCTATCGTGATTGCTGTGCCAGCAGCAGGCCCGGCGTTGCCGGTGCCTGTTCCGGCGTGACCGCACGGGTCAGTGCCCAGGCCAGGCACAGGTTCGAGGAAATGACCGGCAGCGCGGACTCGTCATGCAGTACCCGCAGCGCCCGCAGGGTCGGCATGCCGGTGCCGCTGGCGAGGAGGCAGTCGGCTCCGCTACGGTCGATCTGCCTCAGGGCGGCCAGTGCGTCGTCGCTGCCCAGTTCATAGATGCGGTGCGTGTCGCTGAGCGCGGGATCCACGCGCAGTTTCGACACGATGCAGATGCCGGCGCTGTCCCAGTAGCGATAACCGGCCTCGGCGAGGTTCTCCGGGTAGGGTGATACCAGCGCCACCTTGTTTGCACCGAGCGCGGTGAGCGCCAGCCGGATCGCCTGCGCTGCGCTGATGACCGGCAGCCCGCATTCCTCGCTCGCCGCAACCGTCAGCCGCTCTTCGAGTTCCAGTCCCGCGATATAGGAGCTGCCGGTACAACCGAAGCCGAAGGCCCGCAGGCCCATGCCGCCGAAACTGCGGATCGCATCCGGCATGTGGCGGATGTAGTGATCGATGCGCTGCTCGACGCGCGGCGAGGGGTGGATGAGCCGGGTGGCATACACACCGATGCTTGCGGGGATCAGCGCGCGCAATTCCGGCTCGACGGTCGGGTTGCCATGCGGAACCGCAACACCCACCCGGCCGTCCGGTCCGTAGTCTGCCGTGTGCGATGTGCTCATGGCGCGATATTCAGGCCGCGGTGACGCCGCCATCCACGCAGACAACCTGGCCGGTCACGAAGGACGCCGCATCGGAGAGCAGGAAGGCGATGACCGCCGCCACTTCGTCGGGCGTGCCGTAGCGGCCGAGCGGAATGCTCGCGAGCAGGGCCTGGTTGCGCAGCGGGTCGGCTCGCGCCCCGGCCGTCATCGGTGTGGCGATCGGTCCGGGTGCCACGGCGTTCACCCGCACGCCGCGGCCGGCGAGTTCGATGGCGAGTGCACGTGTCAGCCCGTTGAGTCCGGCCTTCGATGCCGCGTAGGCTGCTGCCTGCGGGTGGCCGACGATGCCGATCTGGCTTGAGAGAAACACGATCGAACCTCGGCCGGCTCCCGCCATGACCTGCGCGCATTCCCGGGCCACCTCGAAAGTACTGCTGAGGTTGACGTTGAGTACGTGCTGCCACTGCGCCAGATCCGTATCGAGTCCGGCCCGGTGCTCGAAGATGCCAGCCGCGCAGACGAGTCCGTCGAGGCGGCCGTCGAGGCTCGCGATGGCATTGCGGGTGATGTCGGCAATGCGGCCGGGATCGGCCTGGTCAGCGCAATGGATGCGTGCGGCGGGCAGCAGGGAGCTGATGGGCTGCGACTCGGCCGAGTCGCGCAGCAGCACCGCGCACCGCGCGCCATCGGCCAGCGCATTCTCCAGCAACTGCCGGCCGATGCCGGAAGCCGCACCGCTGATGAGCAGGTAGCGGCCACTGAGGCTGGCTGCGGAAGAGGGTGTATTCACTTGTACTCTCGCTGGTCGGGACAGGGACGGATTGGTTGTACATGGTATGCAGTGCCCTGTATGGCCGCTCATTTTTCTGCCCGCTGCGATGTTCGCGTCGCAGCATCATTGGTGTACCATCAAGGCTACCTGTTGTTCCCGTTTACTCAATATCAGTCGAGGAACCCGCCATGAATCCGATGCTCCGGTCTGGTTTGCTGATCGCCGCTTTGACTGTATTTGCGGGCTGTACAGCCAGCAAACACTTGGATGAGGTGCGCAACGACGAGGGCACCAGGCTCACCGTCGGCACGGTCCAGAAGGAAATCAAGATGGGTATGTCGGCAGCCGAGGTTGCCGAGGTGCTCGGTTCGCCCAACATCGTGACCACCGACGAGAATCGGCAGGAGACCTGGATTTACGACAAGATTTCTACCGAGGTCGCGTATTCGAAGAGCAGCGGCGCTGTCGTTGGGCTGATTTTCGGCGGTTCCGGTGGCGGCCTCGGCGGGGCCAGCCGCAGCGCCGGCGCAGCGGCCTCATCGCAAAAGACCCTGACTGTGATCATCAAGTTTGACGATAACAAGCAGGTTCGCGACTTCTCCTATCGTCAGTCCAGCTTCTGAGGCTGCGGGCGGTGTCGAACCGCATCGATCTGATGGACCGGTGCCGTGCGCGGTGTGCGGCCCTCGCATCGGCGGGAATTGCGATCCTCGCCTTGGCGGGCTGCGCCGCAACGCCAAAGATTCCCGAGGCTGCTTTGCGCTTGCCGGAAACCACCATCGATATCCGTACCATGCAAAGCCACAGCTTTGCCGTACCCTCGGAGACCATCATTCTGGCCGCTGCCGTAGCGGTACTGCAGGATATGGAATACAACCTTGATGACGTCGAGAAGCCTCTGGGTGTACTCAGCGCATCAAAAGTATCGGATGCTGACTCGAAATCTGAAAAGACCGGCCTGTTCATGCTGGATGTTCTCTGTGCAGCGGGGGGGACCTCCTGTAACTACTCAGCTAACGCCAGTGACAAGCAGAAGATCACGGTCACGCTGGTCGTGCTGCCCAGCCTGGCCAGGAAGGGTGAATTCGTCGCGCGGGTCACTATTCAGCGTGTTGTTTTCAACAAGATGCAGCAGGTCACGTTGACAGAGCCGGTTGTCGACGCGAAAACCTACCAGGATATTTTTGACAAGCTGTCCCAGTCCATCTTCCTGCAGGTCAACAAGCTATGAGAATGAATCACGCGCCGCTGCTCGTACTGCTTACGGCGTTCCTGGCCGCTTGTGTAACGCCGGCACCACCCGATGTAACCGGTTCCGGCAGCCAGCTTGAAGCCCGCGAAATCCAGACCCGCGTCTATGACACGCTCGACAAGGCGATGACCATGCGGTCGGTCATCGCCACTCTTCAGGATCTTGGTTTCGTGATCGACAATGCCGATGTCGATCTGGGCACGGTCACCGCCACCCGCCTGACCAAGTACACCATGCGGATGACGGTAACGGTCCAGGACAAGGGGTCGAAACAGGTTTCCGTTCGCACCAACGCCCGTATCGGCGAGGAGAACGTTACCGATCCCCGCACCTACCAGGATTTCTTCGCCGCGCTCGACAAGGCCATGTTCCTGACCCAGAACAAGGTGGACTGACCAGCGCCGCTGTTTCAGTCGGGGGCCCGCGTGAAACCGCCTATATGGTTTCGCTGGCCGGGACAGAGGCCAGCAGATACGGCCGCGTCAGCTCCTCCGATACCGCCCACAGCTTCGCGGCCAGCGCGTCGTTTTCCATGTTGCCGCCCGGTGATTCCGGATTGCAGTCGGCAAAGTAGTAGCCGCTGACGGTGGCAAGCGCCGGTGCGGTTGCGACGTAACAGGTCGTGGCAGTGCCGGCCTCGATGCTCTTCATGAAAGTCCAGCCGATCAGCCGCGCGGCCGTCTGCTTCCATTCCGGGAAGCTGCGGCCGAGGTTGGTCATGATCACGCCGGGGTGTACCGAATTTGCCGTGGTCGTGGTGCCGGCAAGTTTCCTGGCCAGCTCGCGCACGTACAGGTGATTGGCGAGCTTCGATTGCCCGTACATCTTGTTCGGCTCGTAGCCGCGTTCGCCGGACAGGTTGTCGAACTCGATGCCCGATTCCGGTGCCCACTGGTAGCCGCTGCTGCTGAGGACCACGACGCGACCCTGCGCTGCAGCCCGTACCTGGGGCAGCAGCCGGTTGCCGACGATGAAGTGGCCGAGGTGATTGGTGACGAACTGCTTTTCGAGTCCGTAGACCTGCTCGAGTTCAGGCAGCGCCATGATGCCGGCGTTGAGGATCAGCATGTCGATCGGCATGCCCATGGCCCGCACCGCATCGGTGCCGGCGACGATCGACGGGAAATCGGTCAGCTCGATGACCACCGGCGTGGTGCGGCCCTGGATGCCGGCGCAGGCTTCCTCGGCTTTTTCCAGGGTGCGTGCGGCGCACAGCACGTGGGCGCCGCGCAGGGCCAGCACGCGCATGGTTTCGTAGCCGAGGCCCGAGTTGGCCCCGGTGATCAGGGCGGTCTTGCCGCTGAGATCAATGCCTGCCGTGACCTCCTCGGCGGTGGATTTCGCGCCAAAGGGTCCGACCGGCACGCCCGGCGGACGCACGACGGCCTTGTTCTTGCCGCTGCAGGCGCTGAGTGCGATTGCAGCAGCCGTGAGCGTGGTGCCGGCGATCAGCTGGCGGCGGTTGAGCAGGGGGGATGGCTGATTCATGGTGAGTGCGTGTCCTGAGTGAGGGCTTCGACCCGGCCGCTTCGATTGTAGTCCACTCATCCGCGCAGTTTGGCAGGCAAGCAGGCGGCGGGCGGTTTAAACTCATGCCAAGATCGACCCGGGAATACAGGCATGACGACGGTGAAGATAGCAGCCATCCAGATGAACTCCGGCGAAGACGTGGCCGCCAACCTCACGAGGGCGCGCCGGGCGTTGCGCTCGGCGGCCGCCGAAGGTGCGGTGCTCGCCGTATTGCCCGAGAATTTTGCGCGCATGGGCAAGCGGGAGTCGGACCGGCTTGCGCTTACCGAGGAAAACAACGTCGGCCCGCTGCAGGATTTCCTGGCTGCCGAGGCGGCCCGCGCGAAGATGTGGATCGTCGGCGGCACGATCCCGCTGAAGAGCGATGATCCGAAACGGCCCTATGCCGCGTCGCTCGTCTATGACGCGGAGGGCAAGCGTGCCGGGCGTTACGACAAGGTGCATCTCTTCGACGTCAGGGTTCCGGAGAGCGAGGAAGCCTACCGCGAGTCGCGCAGCACCACGCCCGGCACCAAGCCGCTGATCGTGGAGACACCGTGGGGCAAGCTGGGCGTTGCCGTTTGCTATGACCTGCGTTTCCCGGAGCAGTTTCGCCGCATGGCAAGCCAGGGTATGGACATCCTGGCCATACCTGCCGCGTTTACCTATCGTACGGGGCTCGCGCACTGGGAGCCCTTGCTGCGTGCGCGCGCGATCGAGAATCTTTGCTACGTCGTTGCTGCGGCGCAGACCGGCACGCACCCGGCAGGCCGTCAGACCTATGGCCGTTCGATGGTGGTCGATCCCTGGGGCGCGATCCTTGCCCAGAGTGCCGGCCGTCCGGGCGTCTGCAGTGCAAGCATCGATCCCGCGCACCTCAAGCGACTGCGACAGCAGTTCCCGGTACTCGAACACCGGCGCATCAAGACGGTGAGCTGAGCAGCGCAAACTGCTGCGGTTGCCGTCAACCACGGAATTGGAATCTGCATGAATGTCATGAGTCACGGGACTGCGCTCGAGATGGCGCGCACTGAACTGCTGGACGCTGCCGGCATCACCGACCGCGATCTGGAGCATGCGCTCGGCCTGCTCATGCGCGGCGACGTCGACAACGCCGATCTCTACTTCCAGATCGCGCGGCAGGAGTCCTGGTCGATCGAGGATGGCATCGTCAAGGGTGGTGCCTACAGCATCGAGCAGGGCGTTGGCGTGCGGGCGATGGCCGGTGAAAAAACCGGCTTTGCCTATTCCGACGAGATCGTGGTTCCGGCGCTCAACCAGGCTGCGGAAGCGGCGAGTGCGATTGTCCGCCGCGGGCAGCAGGGACGCGTCAAGGCCTGGCAGGCGCGTGCCGGCCACCGCCTGTATCCGCCGGTGGACCCGCTGCCGAGCCTTGCCGATGAGGAAAAGGTCGCCCTGCTGCAGCGGGTGGATCGCGAAGTCCGCGCACTCGACCCGCGCGTGAAGCAGGTGGTGGCGAGTCTCGCCGCTGCGCATGAGGTGATCTTCATCTGCGCCAGTGATGGCGGACTGGCTGCGGATGTCCGTCCGCTGGTGCGCTTCAATATTTCCGTGATTGTCGAGCACAACGGCCGTCGCGAGCAGGGCGTGGCCGGCGGCGGCGGGCGTCACGGTTACGAGAAGCTGGGTCACGAGCGCGTGCTGGAGTTCGGTCGCGAAGCGGTGCGTCAGGCGGTAGTCAATCTCGATGCCGTGGCGGCGCCGGCGGGCGAGATGGTAGTGGTGCTCGGGCCGGGCTGGCCCGGTGTGCTGCTGCATGAAGCCATCGGTCACGGTCTGGAGGGTGACTTCAACCGCAAGGGCACTTCGGCCTTCAGCGGCCGCATCGGAGAAGCGGTGGCCACCGGACTCTGCACGGTGGTTGATGACGGTACGCTGGAAGGGCGACGCGGTTCACTCAATGTCGACGACGAGGGCACGCCCACCAGCAAGACGGTACTCATCGAGAACGGCCGCCTGCGCGGCTACATGCAGGACCGGCTGAATGCGCGGCTGATGGGCACTGAATCCACCGGCAACGGGCGGCGTCAGTCTTTTGCCCATCTGCCGATGCCGCGCATGACCAACACCTACATGCTGCCAGGCCCGCACCACCCCGGCGAGATCATCGAGTCGGTCAAACGTGGCATCTACGCCTGCAATTTCGGCGGCGGACAGGTGGATATCACCTCCGGCAAGTTCGTCTTCTCGACCAGCGAGGCCTATCTGATCGAGAACGGCAAGCTGGGCGTACCGATCCGCGACGCCACGCTGGTCGGTGACGGTGCGACCGTCCTCAGCCGGGTGTCGATGGTCGGCAACGACCTCAAGCTCGACAGCGGCGTGGGCGTGTGCGGCAAGGAGGGCCAGTCGGTGCCGGTCGGGGTGGGTCAGCCCACGCTGCGTGTCGACGGCCTGACGGTTGGCGGCACCGGGGGTGAAGCATGAGCGGGCCGCGGAAGACGCCCGCTGTGCTGAGCGTGACCGGCGGCTTCGATTCGCTGGCGGAAAAAGTCAGCGATGCGCTGCGCCTGGCGCGTGAACTCGGTGCCTCGCAGGCCGAGGCCAGTGCAAGTTTCGGTACCGGCTTCTCGGTGAACGTGCGCATGCGCGAGGTCGAAACCCTGCAGCATCAGCGCGACCAGGGCCTCGGCATCACCGTCTGGTTCGGGCACCGCAAGGGCAGTACCAGCACTTCCGACCTGCGTCCGGCCGCGATCGAGGAGTCGGTGCGCAAGGCCTGCACGCTGGCGCGCTTCGGTTCGGAAGATGCACATGCCGGGCTGGCCGATGCCGACCGCATGCCGACAAAGGTGCCGGATCTCGATCTTTACCATCCCTGGGACCTCAGGCCCGATGCCGCCATTGAACTCGCCACTGCCTGCGAGGCGGCGGCGCTGGACAGCGATCCGCGCGTGAGCAATTCGGAGGGCGCGTCGCTCAGCGTCAGCGAGGGCTTGCATGTCTACGGCAACAGCCACGGTTTCATCGGTGGCTACCCGGAATCCAACCACAGCCTGTCCTGTGCGGTGGTCGCCAGTGCCGATGGCCTGATGGAAACCGACTACGAATACGCGGTGGTGCGCGATCCCCGGGATTTGCCGGCAGCGGCGATCGTGGGCGCCGAAGCTGGCCGCCGCGCGGTGGCGAGGCTCGGTGGCATAAAACTCGAAACCCGCACGGCACCGGTGCTGTTTCCTGCGCGCGTGGCGCGCGGGCTGATCGGCTCGCTGCTCAGTGCCATCAGCGGCGGTGCGCTGTATCGCAAGGCCTCGTTCCTCGTGGATTCGCTCGATACCCCCGTGTTTGCCAGCCGCGTCAACATCGACGAGCGGCCGCATCTGCGCAAGGCGCTCGCCAGCGCGCCCTTCGACGAGGAAGGCGTGGCGACGGCGGAACGCTGTCTGGTCGAGGCCGGTGTGCTGCGCGGTTACCTGCTCGGCAGTTACTACGCCCGCAAGCTCGGCATGGCCTCGACCGGCAATGCCGGTGGTGCACACAATCTCGTCGTGCAGCCTACCGGCGAAAGCTTTGCGGAACTGGTGGCGAAGATGGATCGCGGTCTGGTGATCGCTGACCTGATGGGCAGCGGCATCAATCCGGTGACGGGTGATTATTCGCGCGGTGCCAGCGGATTCTGGGTCGAGAACGGGCAGATCCAGTACCCGGTTACCGAGATCACGGTAGCGGGTAACCTCAAGGACATGTATCGCGGCATCCTCGGTATCGGTACCGATGTGGATCGTCGCGGGGCCGTACTGACCGGGTCGATCCTGATCGACCGGATGACAATCGCCGGCAGCTGACGCGGTCTGCCTGCGGCAGCCGCATCGCGCTCAGCCGGGTGCGCTGCCCGTCAGCAATGCCAGGGCCTGGCGATATTTCGCGCTGGTGCCATCGATGATGGCTTGCGGTAGACGCGGCCCCGGCGCTTTCTTGTTCCAGTCCAGCGTCTCCAGGTAGTCGCGCACGAACTGCTTGTCGAAACTCGGCGGACTGATCCCGGTGCGATATTCGGCAGCCGGCCAGAAGCGCGACGAATCCGGCGTCATGACCTCGTCGATCAGGTACAGCTCGCCCTGCTCGTCGAGGCCGAACTCGAACTTGGTGTCGGCGATGATGATGCCGTGCTTGCGCGCATAGGCCGCACCCTCGGTATAGATGCGGATGGCCAGCGAGCGCACGCACTGGGCGAGATCGGCGCCGATCAGCTTTGCGCATTCGGCAAAGCTGATGTTCTCGTCATGGTCGCCGATGGCCGCCTTGGTGGCTGGCGTGAACAGGGGTTCGGGCAGCTGCGCGGCGAGCGGCAGGCCGGCGGGCAGTTCGATGCCACAGATGCCGCCGGTGGCCTGATAGTCCTTGTAGCCCGAGCCGATCAGGTAACCGCGTACCACGGCCTCGATGGGCAGTGGCTTGAGCCGACGGACCAGCATGGAGCGCGAAGCGACGGTCGCGCGCTCAACCGGATCGGTGATGACGTCTTCGAGTTTCAGACTGGCCAGGTGGTTGCGGACGATGCCTGAGGTGCGTCCAAACCAGAAGTTCGACAGCTGAGTCAGTACTTCGCCCTTGCCCGGAATCGGGTCGGGCAGCACCACATCGAAAGCGGACAGCCGGTCGGTGGTGACGATCAGCAAATGGTCCGCGTCCACGGCATAGATGTCGCGCACCTTGCCTTGACTGAGCCGGGTGAGGGCTGTCAATCTGGATTCGTAGAGTGCGTCAGGGGCGATCTCGGCATTCATCAGCAGCATTCTAGCAGCGGGACCCCCGCTTGGCTTTTCAGTACATGGCATGGATAGGCAAAGTCGGCGGCGGCATTCTCGGTCTGATCGTCGGCGGCCCGCCGGGAGCGATCATCGGTGCGGCGCTTGGCCACCAGTTCGACCGCGGTGCCGGACCAGGGGGGCTGCGCGGGCTCGGCTACAACCCGGCAGATGCCGGCATATGGTCGGCGGCCGACCGGCAGCGGCTTTTCTTCGAGACCACGTTCTACGGTCTGGGTGCGCTGGCCAAGGCTGACGGCCGGGTCTCCGAGGAAGAACTCGACTCGGCGCGCACCGTCATGGCGAACATGCGCCTGCCGCCAGCGGCCGTGCGTCGGGCGATGGATTGCTTCACGCTGGGCAAGGGCCCGGATTTTCCGCTGCAGGAGCATATCGCCAGGCTGCGGCTTGCCTGTCGAAGCCAGCCGCAGCTGCTGCAGACCTTTCTCGAGATCCAGATGGATTTCCTGCTCGGCAAGGCGGCGATCGGTACCGGGGAGCGTGCGCTGCTGCTGCAGATGGCCCGCACGCTTGGCGTCAGCACACTCGGGCTCACGCACCTGGAAGCGGCACTGCGCGCCCGTCGTGCCTTCCGCCAGCAGCGCACCACCAGCACGCCACAGCAGACTCTGGGCGGCGCCTATCGGGCCCTGGACATCGAGCCTGATGCCAGCGATGCCGAGGTCAAGAAGGCTTACCGGCGGCTGATGAACCAGCATCACCCGGACAAGCAGGCAGCCCGCGGCTTGCCCGAAGACATGCTCGAAACGGCGAAGGAGCGTACGCACGAGATCCGTGCTGCCTATGAACTGATCCGCGAACACCGGGGCATGCGCTGAGCGCGTGCTATATTTTCGGCCCTGTCCCCGCAGCGAAAAGCAGCTTCAGTGAAATCACCCGCCCGCCTGATCGCTCCGTCCATCCTCTCGGCGGACTTCGCCCGGCTCGGCGAGGAAGTCGAGGCCGTACTTGCCGCCGGCGCCGACGTGATTCACTTCGATGTGATGGACAATCACTATGTGCCGAACCTGACCATCGGTCCGCTGGTCTGCGCGGCGCTGCGCAAGCGCGGCATCAAGGCACCGATCGATGTGCATCTGATGGTGCAGCCGGTGGATGAACTGGCGCGCGCCTTTGCAGCTGCCGGCGCGAGCTGGATCAGCTTTCATCCCGAGGCAACCCGGCATGTGGACCGGACGATCAGCCTGATCCGCGAACTCGGCTGCCGTCCGGGCCTGGCGCTGAATCCCGCCACGCCGCTCGATTGTCTGGACTACACGCTGCCGCATCTCGACCTCGTGCTGGTCATGTCGGTGAATCCGGGCTTCGGTGGCCAGGCATTCATTCCGGGCACCCTGCCGAAGCTGCGCGCAGTGCGCGAGCGGATTGCGGCGCTGGGCCGTCCGGTGATGCTGGAAGTGGATGGCGGGATCAAGGCCGACAATATCCGCAGGGTTGCGGAGGCCGGCGCGGACGTGTTCGTGGCAGGTTCGGCGATCTTCGGCAGCGCTGATTACGCCGCCACCATCAAGCGCATGCGCAACGAGCTCGCCACTGTGTCGTCGTAGGAGCGCCTTCAGGCGCGGTTATTGGCCCGAGATCGCGCCTGAAGGCGCTCCTACGACGCGCGAGCAGTTCAGAGGCCGACGGCTTTCAGCCTGGGCTTCGGGCGCGCGTTGAAAACGACGATCGTCTTCCCGCTGGCGGAAATCAGGCCCTGTTCCTCGAGTACCTTCAGTACGCGGCCGGCCATCTCGCGTGAGCAACCGACGAGCCGTGACAGTTCCTGGCGGCTGACCTTGATCTGCATGCCGTCCGGATGGGTCATCGCGTCGGGTTCGTTGCACAGGTCCATGATGGCGTGCGCCACACGGCCGGTGACATCGACGAAGGCGAGGTCGCCGAGTTTGCGGTTGGTGCGGTCGAGGCGGGTGGCGAGCTGGGTGGCCAGTTCAAAGACCAGTCCCGGGCTCTCGCTGGCGATCTGCCGGAAGCGGGCGTAGGTCATTTCGGCGATTTCTGCCGTGGTGCGCGTTCGCACCCAGGCGCTGCGGGCGGGCTGATCGTGAAACAGGCCCATCTCGCCGAAGAACTGTCCCTTGTTCAGGTAGGCCAGCACCATCTCGTTGCCGTCCTCGTCCTCGATCATCACTTCGACCGAGCCGTCCATGATGTAGTAAAGGCTGTCAGGCACATCGCCCGCATGGATCATGACGGTCTTGCCTGGCACGGTGCGTACGCGGCAGTAGGTCAGGAAACGGTTGATCGCCGGAACTTCGCTCATCGATTTGCCGGTAGTCGTCATTGCAGTATCTCCCCAATTAAACCCGTACAAGCCCAAGTCTGCCCGGGTCAAAACCCCTTCGAGCCACCACGCCCGAAAACCCGAAACAGAACGAAGAATATGTTGAATGCGGGGCTTACGGTACGTCATCGGCGCAGCAACGTGAACTGCGGCCTGCCGGAACTGTGAGCGGAGTCACAAAAAGGTGCCGGATTTATTTTCCGCCCCGCGCTCCAGAACCCGGTGGTTGTCAGCAGATTTGAGTGTGGCGTGGCTTCCGTTTGCGCCCCCATAGTCCTCAGCCATGAGCGTCAACCCCAGGGTTCCCGGCATTGACGTAGTCCGGCAAAGACGTATAGCATGGCCATGCTGACCTTTGTCGAGACGCGCCTGTTTTCGCGCCTGGCCGACGAGTACTTGGGAAATATAGATGAAAAAGACTAGCGCAAGGCGGAGTATTGGCGTGGAGATCCTCGAGGGTCTTCAGGAAATCAAACGCGGACAGCATGGTCGTGTGACGACGCTGCCATCGGTTTCCACAATTCGCGACCGGACCGGTTTGTCTCAAGCCCGGTTTGCGGAGTTGTTGGGCGTTTCCGTTCGCACCTTGCAGGAGTGGGAGCAAGGGCGACGTACCCCTTCCGGCGCTGCGCGTACGCTTCTGGCGGTGGCCGCACGCGATCCGAAGGCCTTGCTCGCGGTCGCCTAACGGAAAAAGGTGCCAGATTTATTTTCCACGGGAAAAGGTGCTACAGGGTGTCTGTAGCAGGAGTCGTAGCAAGGGCAGTTGGCGAGATTTCCACAAACTGCCAAATTGACCTGGGACCCGTTTCTATAGCCATTCAAGCCGCGAGGTTTGCAGTAAGCACAGTCCCGTCTTGGCGAACCGCCGCCGGGGTCCGGTAGGCGAGCGCGCTGCACGCGCATTGGCAGCACGGTTCAGGCCACAACAGCCCTCGTAATCTGCCGGAACTCCTCATCCGTGATCAGCCGTCCCTGGCTGGTGCCGAGTTCCTTGACGCGGGCCAGAACCTCCGCGTGTGCGGATTCGGGCAGCTTGATGCCAAGCTCCTCGGCCTTGAGCTGCACGCTGACCAGGCCGCTCTTCTTGCCGAGCACGATCTTGCGTTCGGCGGCGACGAGGTCGGCGGAATAGGGTTCGATGGCGGCAGGTATGTGGAACTGGGTGGCCACTGCGCCGCTCTCGCGGATGAAGAGGTTGTCGCCGACTACCGGGCGCCAGCCGTCCACGCGGTAGTTGCCGGCTTTCTGTACCAGTGCCGAGACCTGTCGTGCCTGGGTGAGGTCGAGTTCAATGGGCACGTTGTAGAGGCAGCTCAGCGCCAGCGCGACCTCGCAGAGATCGGAATTGCCGGCGCGTTCGCCGATGCCGTTGATGGTGCCCTGGATCCAGTCGGCGCCGCCGCGCACGGCGGCGATGGCGGAAGCGGTACCCAGCCCGAAGTCGTTGTGGCCGTGGAAGTGCAGCGGCACATCGGGGCCGATCCAGCCGCGGACCTCGCGGATCATGCTTTCCACGGCTTCGGGGGCGCAGGCGCCGATGGTGTCGACCACGGCGAGTTCGGTGGCGCCGGCATCGAGTGCGGTCTGGTAGACCTTGCGCAGGAAGCCGAGCTCGCTGCGCGTGCTGTCGACGGGGAAGAACAGTACCTTCATGCCGTTCTTCACCGCGTGCTGCACCGATTCGCTGACGTTCCTGATCACCCTGGCCTGGTCGAAACCGTAGGCCTTCATCTTGATCTCGCTGGTGGAGATCTCGATCAGCGCCTGGCTGATGCCGAGGTCGATCAGTGCGTCGAGGTCGCCGCGCACGGCACGGGAGAAACCCCAGATCTCGGACTTGAGACCGGCCTTGAGGATGCGCCGCACCGCCTGCGTGTCGGCTTCCGATACGCGCGGAAAGCCGGCTTCGATCCGGGCCACGCCGAGCTTGTCGAGGCCGCAGGCGATGGCGAATTTCTCGTCCGGGTCGAAGACCACGCCGACGGCCTGTTCGCCGTCGCGCAGGGTGGTGTCGTAAAAACGCACGGGGCGGCTGCGGTTGAAGCCGGCCTGCACTTCCTTGCGCTGGTTGAGGTCGCTGATCCAGATCTTGTCTTGCATGTCGGTCCTTTGGCTGAGTTTCAGGCCAGCGCGATCGGGCGCACCAGCGAAGCCTCGCCGCCCTTGATCTTGAGCGGCAGCACCACGACCGTCGATACGGACTGGTGGTCGGCCGCAAGGGCCTCGAGGGTCAGGCTTTTCATCACGTAGATGCCGTTTTCGATCATCAGCTGACGATGGGCATCGAAGAGGTTGGGTACGCCGATGGACAGGTTGTCGGTGCCCACCAGGCGCGGCTTGCGCGCGGCGATCCAGCCCACCGCTTCCGGCGACAGGCCGGCCCACTTGTAGAGGTAGGCGTCGCGGTCGGTTTCGAAGTAGCGCGCGTAACCGGTGCGCACCAGCACGCAGGAGCCGTCCTCGATGTTGATCTTCTGCCGTTCGGCCGCGGCCTCGAGATCGGCGACGGTGATCGAATAGCGCTCGGGAAGTACCTCCATGCCGAGCGCGGCCGGAATGTCGAACAGCGTGGCGGGCAGCACCAGCGGTGGCACCTTCTCCATGCTGTGCAGTGGTGCGGGCAGGTCCACGAAACCGATGTCGCGCTGGTAGGGGCGGATATCGATGCCCTGTACCTTGTAGTCCTGCGACATGTGTACCGGCACGTCGAAATGCGTGCCGGAATGCATGGAGGTGATGAGCAGGCTGATCGCATCGCCAAAGCCCGGCTCGATCTTGCCGAGATCCTTCTCCACGTACTCGTGGTAGCGGTACAGGTAGAACTGGAAGGGCGGGTCGAAGGGATGCACCGGCATGCCGGGCCAGTAGGCCTGGCCGAGGTCATAGACGCGCGCCCTGGCCAGCAGTTCGTGCAGTGCCGGTGTGCTCATGCTCCCGGCCGGCTCAGGCCGCGACTCCGCAGATTTCGAGGATGCAGCGCACGTAGATCCGCGTCATGTCCACCATGTCGCCGATGTGCACGTGCTCGCCCTGGTGCGTGGAGAAACCGCCGCCGCCGCTGCGCAGCCTGCCGGCCGAGCCGTAGTTCACCGTGGGAATGCCGTAGCGGTTCATGTGGGCAGCATCGCTGTACCAGGTTTCAGTGCCGAACTCGGGCGCCTTGCCGAGCTGCTCAGTGTGAGCGCTGACGATGGTCTTGATCAATGCATGGTCGTCGGGAATCGAGGTGCCGGGTGCCGAGACATAGATGTCCACGGTGGTGCCTTCCAGCGCCGGGTTCCTGTTGACCACGTCGCGAACCAGCTGGCGGACTTCGTGATAGGCCTGCACGGGCAGCACATCCGGCAGGGTGCGCACATCCAGATAGATGCAGCAGTCGTCCGGCGTCCGCGCGCCGCGCCACGGCCAGCCGCCCTCGATGGCAGCGATGTTCACCTTCGGCCGGAAATCACCCAGGGCATTGCGTTCGATGTACTCCGGCATCCACTTGTGCAGGGCATCGAGCACCAGCGTGGCGTTGCTGATCGCATTCTGCTCGGGCTTCGACCAGGCCGTGTGGATCAGGACGCCCGGTACCTTGATCTTCAGCCAGGTGGTTCCGCAGTGGCGCGGAATCAGCATCATGTTGGTCGGTTCGCCGAGGATGCAGTAGTCGGCAACCGCGCCGTGCGTGATCGCATACTTGGTGCCCACGCCGTAGCCCTGGAAGCCCGGGCCGTCGAAATCGTTGACCGGTGCCTTTTCGATCTCGCCGCAGACCCCGGCGATGACCACGTCGCCGGCCAGCCTGATGCCGGCCGCCTGGATCGCTTCGCATGCCGTCACATAGGTGGCCAGTGCGCTCTTCATGTTGAAAGAGCCCATGCCGTAGATCCATTCGTCGTCCACCACCGTGCCTTCGCAGCGGTAGCCGATGCCCCGGCTCGCCTGCTCGGGACCGAAGGAGGTATCGAGGTGGCCGTTGAACATCAGGCTCTTGCCCTTGCCGGCACCTTCGAGGATGCCGACGGCGTTGTAGCGCTGATCACCGATGGGCTGCAGGGTGGAGCGGAAGTTGGCAGCGCGCAGGACTTCGTGCAGCGCACGACCCATGTCACCTTCGCTGCCGGTCGGACTCGGCACGTTGACCAGTTGCACGACCAGGTCGACCAGCCGGTCGCGGTCGATCTGCTCGATGGCACGCGTGACGAGATTCGGATCGGTCTTGTTGCTCATGATGGCACCCCCTGTTTGTCTGTGATCAACCGGCTCAGTCGCCCGCCACGATATGCGTGGTCAGGGTGCCGAGCTTCTCGATATTGGCCTCTACCAGGTCGCCGGGTTTCAGCCACTCCGGTACGGCCATGCCGGCGGCGACGCCGGGCGGGCTGCCGCTGGTGATGATGTCGCCGGGCTCGAGTGTGGTGTTGGACCACCACGAGACAAGCTCGGCGGTCTTGTAGTGCATCTGCGAGGTATTGGCGTCCTGACGCACCACGCCGTTCACCTTCAGCTGCATCGCGAGCTTGTGCGGATCGCCGAGCTCGTCCGGCGTCACCAGGTGCGGCCCGAAGGGGCAGGAGCCGTTGAAACTCTTGCCGAGCAGGATCACCTTGTTGGAATGCTCGCGGGCCTGGATGTCGCGTGCCGACAGGTCGTTGAAGATCGTGTAGCCGGCGACGTAGTCCATGGCGTCGGCGATCGATACGCGGAAGGCCGGCTTGCCGATGATGATGGCGATCTCGATCTCGTAATCGAGCTGCTTGGTGAAGTGCGGTACCGGCACTTTCGCGCCGGAGGCCACCACCGAGGAGGGTGCTTCCAGAAAGCCGGTCGGGTGCTCGAAGTGGAAGTCCTTCCAGTTGTGCGACTGCCACTCGGGTTCTTTCCAGGTGGTCAGTTCGCTGAGGTGCGCGGTGAAGTTGCAGGAGGTATGCATGATCTTGCCCGGCCGTGGCACCGGCGCAGCGAGCACGATTTCATCCGGTGCAAAGGCATAGCGATCGCCGCCGGGCCCGCGCAGCTTCGCCAGCCCGGTCGGGTCCAGTTTCGCGTCGAGCTGTTTGAGGGCGGCGCGTGCCGCATGCATGCCGGTGTCGCCGAGCTGCAGGAAAGCGAGCATGTCGGCCGGCAGTTGCCCGCCGGTCAGCGCGTGCAGATCGATGTAGCAGTGGCCGACAAAGGCGCCGATCGTCTTGCGCCCGCCATTGGCGATTGTGAAACTTGCCAGTTGCATGGTCAGGCTCCCGGCTTCAGCTTGGCCAGCACCTGCTCACCGAACAGCCGGATCGTTTCCAGGTTGTCGGCTTCGCTCGCACCGACGACTTCGAGCAGCGGCAGGTTGAGGCCTGCGTCCACCAGTTCCTGGGTGATTTCCAGGCACTCTTCCGGCGTGCCGGAGATGCAGGTGAAGGCGCGCTGCATGGCGTCTGTCACCAGGTGGGTGACGCGGTCTTCGGTGCCGTCGGCGATGGCCTTGCGGAAGGGCGCCCAGGTGCTGTCCGGCAGGCCGGAGGTGCTGAGGATCACGTCGTTCTTGATGTTGCGCAGCTTGTTGATGATGTAGGTGCCGGTATAGCTGCGCGTCGCATCCTTGGCCTTCTTGCCGTCCCTGGAGCAGGCCGCGAGGATCACGCCGCCGACCGGGAAGTCGGCTGCCAGCTTGCGATTGGCAGCGGCTGCGCCGGCCTGGCAGTTCTTGCGTGCATAGCGTGTAAAGCCCGGTGAGGTGAGTCCCGGCAGCAGCAGGCCATCGGAGATCTCGCCGGCCAGCTTCTGCATCAGCGGTCCGGTTGCGCCGATATACACGGGGATCTCGGTGCGCAGGCCACGGCCCTTTCGGTCCACGGCCGGCATGTCGCACTTGAACAGATCGCCATCGTAGGCAAAGGCCTTGCCGCTGGTGATGCCGCGGATCATCTCGGTGCACTCGCGGTGGGTCCGGACCGGCGAGAACTTCTTCATGTCGAGGTCGAGGTATTCGGTGCCAACCTTGCCGGCGCCGAGGCCCATGATGAAGCGTCCGCCGGACAGATCGTCGATGCCCACGCACTCGGAGGCCTGTACGGTCGGGTGACGCATGTACGGCGAGGTGATGCCGAGGCCGATCGGGATCTTCTTCGTGGCCATGGTCGCTGCTGCCAGCGTCGCGAAGCAGCCGCGCGCTTCATGGCCATACTTGCGGAACCAGTGATAGGCCTCGGCGATCCAGAAACCGCCGTTGTAACCGGAGGCTTCGGTCTGGGCCGCGTACTTCTGGATCGACGACATCGGCTCGTAGGACTTGAAGATCACACCGACCTTCGGCTGTTTGTTGCTCATCGTTTTGCTCCTGGGGTTCTGCTTTGATCGGGGGTTTACAAATCCGCTTCGCCGCCCGTGTAGTACCTGACCGGCACACCGGACAGCGGCTCGCCGCCGTCCTTGCCGACCCTGAAAGTTTCCTGGAAATAGAGACAGGCGCTGCGGTCTTCGGTCATGACATGCGGGTGCATCGAGCACACCATGTTTTCCACCAGCGCAAACTCGGCGCCTTCGCCGATGCGCGGGTGCTCGATCATGGTCATGCCGATCGAGTGGCCGCAGACATGGCCGAGCCGCCAGCCCTTGCCTTCAAAGGGCTTGATGCACTTGCGGTGCACGTCTTCCGCGGAGGCGCCGACCTTCATGTGCGCTTTGGCCAGCTCGTGGAACTCGGCATAGGCATCCAGCAGCTGGCGCGTGATGTCGCTGATGCCCTTCGGCGCCAGCAGCCGGGAGAACTCGACCCAGTGGCCGCCCTGGCCGGAAACCTCGAGTCCGTACATCAGCGCATCGGTGTCAGCCACGCGGCGCCGGGGGTCGGCAAAGACCATCTGCGGCCGCAGGCTGCCGTTCGGCCCGATCAGCACCATGTCCATGGTGTTGCGCGCCGTGCCGCGGCTCACAAAGGTCTGTTCGGCCACACCCATCAGCTCGGCCTCGGTCTTTCCGGCCTTGTAGGCCTGGATGACGGCGAGCACGCCGGCCTTGTTGATCGCCATGGAGTCGCGCACCGAGGCGAGTTCTTCCTCGCTCTTCTGCGCCCGCGAATGGTCGAAGGCCACGTCGAAATCGACGAGTTCGAGGCGCGCCTCGAGCAGGGCGCGGTAGTCGCGCACCGACATGATGTACTCGAGACCGTAGATGCCGACGCGTTTCCAGCCCTGCTCGCGGCAATGTGCGGCCAGCCACTCACCGCAGTGGGCGGGCTTGGCGGCCTGCTTGACGAAGGACTGGCTGTGGTCGCCCACCCAGGTGGCCTCGCGCGGCGTGACGAAGATCGGATCGCCCTTCATCGGCACCACCACGTAGGCATAGCGGTGCAGGATGTGGAAGCCGCACATGTAGCGTACGGCGCCCTCGAAACCGGAGTATTCGCTGCCGCTGACGATCAGCGCATCGAGGCCGGCCGCGGCCATCGCCTTGCGCGTATTTGCATAGCGGCGGGCGATCTCGGCGGGGCTGGGCTGAAACGGGTTCTGTGTACTCATCGATGCGGCTCCTTGCCGTTCAGTCCTTGCGGGTCCAGGAATGCTCCATGCCCTCGATCAGCGCCCAGATGGCGCGGTTCAGAGGTGTCGGCACACCGGTCTGCTCGCCGAACTGCACGATGCCGCCGTTCAGTGCCGCGATTTCAGTGCGCCGGTGCGCGAGCGCGTCCTGCAGCATGCTGGCCTTGTGGAGGTAGGCGACTTCCCGGGCATGGTCGATGAGCTTCTCGGGGTCGCTGTCCGGCGTGATGCCGAGCGCTTTGGCGACGGCAACACCCTCGGCGGCCAGGCCGGAGATGAGTTCGCGGACGCGCTTCTGGTCACAGGCCACGCCGTGCGGCAGTCCGGTGAGCGCGCCGATGGGGTTGGTCGCGGCATTGAAGATCAGCTTGGTCCACTGCGCGCCGCGCGCGTCTTCCATGGCCAGGGTCTCCATCCCGGATTCGGTGAGGCGTGCGGCGAGTATGTTGACCTCGGCCATGCTGGCCGGCTTCGGCTCGAAGGGCCCGATCCAGGTCTTGCCGCCGGTGTCCTGCTGCACGTGGCCCGGCTCGATGATGCGGCCGGCCGGGAAGGTGGTGCCGCGCATCACCCGCGGCGCGTATTCGGCAATGATCTCCTCGTTGCCGACGCCGTTCTGCACCGAGCAGACGGCGCCATTGCGAAAGATCGCGGCGGTGGCTTCCATGGCCGGGCGGGTATGCAGCGACTTGGTCGCCACGATGCCGAAATCACAGGGCGGAATGGCGGCAGGATCGCTGCTTGCCTTCGGTCGCGAGTGGAGGGTGCTCTTGCCCGACAGCCGCAGGCCACCCTTGTTGATGGCGTCCACGTGCGCCTTGTCGAGGTCATAGGCCCAGACCTCGACATCGGCCAGTGTGGCGAGATGCGCTGCGAACAGGCTGCCGATGGCGCCGCAGCCGACGATACAGACTTTCATGCCGGACTCCCGTGTGCAATTTCAGTTGCCGGCTTCCGCTGCCAGCTCGATTCCCGTGCCTTGACCAGGCGGTACAGTGTCTCGTGTATCGGCGCCGGGATCCCCAGTCGCTGCGCTTCACGCACCACTGCGCCGGTCAGCCAGTCCACCTCGGTAGCCCGCCTGGCGCGGATGTCTTCGAGCATGGAGAAGACGTGGGCGTACTCATCGTCGCCGGTCTGGCCATGGCTCACGGCCTCGACGTTCATGGCCCAGGGGTCACGGTACAGCTCGATGCCGAGCGCACTGGCAACCTGCCGGCCTTCGGCCATCATGGCGTAGACCAGATGGCCGAGATCGGTGAGGCTCTCCCGCTTCGCAAAAGCCTGCACATGCGGCAGGTCGGTGAGTGCGCCGATGCTGTTCACGCAGGAGTTGAACAGCAGCTTTGACCACTGCGCCGGAAGCAGGTCCGGAAAGGCCTTGGCCTTGAGACCCGAGCGCTCGATCAGCGCGGCGATCTGCTGCACGTCCGCATAGCTGGCTTTGCCGTCGGCCCACGGACCCATCCAGGTCGCGGTGTCGAGCTCGTACTCCACCTCGGTGTCCGAATGCCGGACGCCGCTCATGAACGTCACCGCCGAAACGATCGGCCAGCCGCCGTGGCGGGCCACCACCGCCTCGCAGCCGAGACCGTTCTGAACGGTCATCACCGTGGCGGATGGAAAATGGCCGGCGATCCGCTTCGCGCTGGCCTCCACCGCCGTTGCCTTGGTGGCGATGATGAGCAGATCCACATCGCCGAGCGCAGCCGGATCCGTCGCCGCCCGGATGTTTGCGTGCAGCGCAGACTTGCCGCGCACCTTCAGGCCGTGTGCATTCAGCAGCGCAGCGTGTTCCTCGCGTCGCGTCAGTACCTTCATCTGCGCGACGGTCCCCAGGTGACCGGCAAACAGGCTGCCGATGGCGCCGGCGCCGACTACACAGACCGACTGGATTTCCTGCATGTTCAACGTCCAGATTGGGCCGGAACGCAGCCAGAAACAGCACGGACTGGGGGGCCACGGTTCAAGGAATGTAGCCCAACGTGCCGTGGCTGGCTCGGCGCTTCGAGCAGCTGGCTTGGCAGAAGCGGCGCGCCCGGATGCATTGCGGAAACGGGCCTCTGTGCTGCGGCTCAGGGATAGTCGGTCGGGAAGCTGGTGCTATGATCGGGCCATGCATGACGCTCCGGCCGCTGGCCGGATTGGCCCACCGTCGGTTGATATACGAGGGTTAGCAATGGCCGCTACTCCAGAAGCAGTACACAACTCCATCAAGCCCGGTCGCTGGGTACGCTCGACCTGCAAGATGTGCCTGCACTCCTGCACCAATCTCATCCATGTCACCGACGACGGTGTCATCAACAAGGTTGAAGGCGATCCCACCAATCCATCCAACCGCGGCAAGCTCTGTCCCAAGGGCAACTCGGCGATCATGCGGCACTATGATCCCAACCGCTTCACGCAGCCGCTGAAACGCACCAATCCGGAGAAGGGTCCGAACATCGACCCGAAGTGGGTACCGATCAGCTGGGACGAAGCGCTCACCCTGGTGGCCGACAAGCTCAAGGACTGCCTGCAGACCGATCCGCGCCGCATCATCCCGTCGCTGGAAGATTTCCAGAAGATGAACATCTGGGTCTGGCCGCTGTCCTTCGGCAATTTCAACTTCTTCCAGTCCGGCGGCACGATGTGCGGCGGCGCCTATCACCCGATCAACGGCTATGTGCATTCAGCCTTCGCGGCAGCCAACGATGCAAAGTACTGCAACTACTGGCTGAACGACGGTACCGGCGACGGCTTCTCCTCGCATCTGCATGCGGCGGCGCAGTCAGCCTGGGTGGCCGATGCGCGCGTGAAGCGCGGCATGCGCTGTGTGACCGTCGAGCCACGTTTTTCAATCTCGGCGGCCAAGTCGGAAGAGTGGGTGCCGATCCGTCCGGCCACCGACCGGCAGTTTGCCCTGAGCATGTGCCATGCGATGGTCAACGAGGGCTGGTGCGACTACAAGTCGCTGCGCAAGGACACGAACGCACCCTATCTGGTCGGCGATGACGGTTACTTCATCCGCAATGCCGAAGGCAAGATCTACGTCTGGGACAGCGTCGACAATCGCGCCAAGCTCTGGGACGACCCGACCATCGGCGAGTTCGCCCTGGAGGGTGCATTCACGGTCGAGGGCAAGCCCTGCAAGCCGGCCTTCCAGCGCTTCAAGGACATCCTTGCCGACTGCTCGCCGGAAGCGATGGAGAAGGTCACGACCATCCCGCCCGCTACCGTGCGGCGGATTGCGAAGGAGATGTATGACGCCGCCGGCATCGCCGCCGACACCAAGATCGAGATCGACGGCCGCGTGATGCCGCTGCGTCCTGCCGCCTACAACTACTACCGTGGCGCGCAGGGCCACAAGCTCGGCTTCCAGACCAACCATTCCTTCAAGATGGTGAATTTCCTGCTCGGCTGCATCGACACCCCGGGCGGACATATCGGTGTGACGCTCGACGACCAGTGGGTCGATCACAGTCATATCGAGCCTGGCGAGAACGGCATGATCAAGCCCAATCCGCATCAGCTCGGGCCGGTGCCGCCGTTTGCCTATCCGCCGCAGACCTTCCACTTGATGGATTACTTTCCGGTCGGCGTGCATCCGCCACACCTGAACCTGGAAGTGTTCCTCAACCCGGAGAAGTATGGTCTCGAGTTCCGTCCCGACACCATGATCGTCTGCCACTCGAATCCGATCTGGGCCATGCAGGGTCCGCGCGAGAAGTGGTTTGAATTCATGAAGAGCATGAAGTTCATCGCGGTGTCGGACATCATTCCCACCGAGACGACCCAGTGGGCCGATGTCATCCTGCCGTCCAATGACGTGTTCGAATCATGGAACATGACCATGATCGAGCCACCGCATACCGAAGGCATGTGCATGCGGCAGCCGGCGGTGGAGCCGCTCTACGACACGAAGACCGAGGAGGAGATCTTCACCGAGCTTGCCGAGCGGATCGGTGTGCTCGACAGCTACAACGAAGTGCTGAACTTTGCGCTGGGCTTCGTGCAGAAGCCCGAGCTGAAGCTCGAGCCGGGCATCAAGTACACCGACAAGGAGATCGCCCGCCGCAAGGGTCTGCTCTGGAACGGCAAGGATCTGGACTGGTACGTCGAGCATGGTCATGCGGTGACCGAGCGGCGTCTCGACAAGTGGTACCGGCCGTGGGAAGGCATGCGCCTGCACTTCTACATCGAGGACATGGTGAAGGTGCGCGACGACCTCAGGGCGAAGATGGATGCCGCCAAGGTGCCATTCCGTGACGAATGGGCATGGGAGGATTATCAGCCGCTGCCGACGCCCCGGCTCGACCCGGTGCACAACGAGCCAGCGGAGTACGACCTCTATGGCATGTTCTTCAAGGATATCCAGATCAACTTTGGCGAGAGCCTGAGTAATCCGTGGATCCAGGACATCGTCTATCGCGACCCGGTGCACATTGCGCTGATGCTGAATCCGAAGACAGCGGAAAAGCAGGGCCTGAAGGCGCTGGACATCGTCAAGGTCGAGTCGCCTTACGGCAAGATCTTCGGCCGTATCGGCATCTCCGAAGGCTGGCATCTCGATGCCCTCGGCGTGTCCAATGCACTGTCGCGGGCCAAGACCCAGTCGAAGGGGATCAAGCACGCCGGCGGCCACTTCAACGATTTGCTGCCCTATGACCTCAAGAACACCGATGGTGTGACCGGCCAGCCGGAAACGGTGTGCAAGGTCAAGATAACCAAACTGCCGGACTGGCCGGAGCACCTGAAGAAGGGCGGCTCGGTCTATGACCTGGTGGATGAGATTGCGCTGCCAGGCAAGGGGAGGAAACACTGATGGCACGCTATGGCATGGTGTTCGACCTCAAGCGCTGCATTGGCTGCAACGCCTGCGTGATCGGTTGCAAGCAGGAAAATTCCCTGCCCGACGGCGTGTTTTTCACGCGCACCCTCAGCGAGGAATACGGCGTATATCCGGCCGTCAACCGCGTGTATATCCCGACGCTCTGCAATCACTGCGAGGATGCACCCTGCGAGAAGGTTTGCCCCAGCGGTGCAACCTACACGCGGCCGGACGGCATCGTCATGGTCGATCCGCAGAAGTGCATCGGCTGCGGTTCATGTGCCGTTGCCTGTCCCTACGACCAGCGCAGCGAGATGAAAGCCGAGGCCTTCAAGGACGGCTTGTTCGGTACGGGTGAGCTCACCGACTTCGAGAAGCAGGGCTACCCGCGCTACACACCGGGCATGGTCACCAAGTGTGATTTCTGCAGCGGGCGCGTCGATGCCGGCCTCGATCCGGCCTGCGTCGTGACCTGTCCAACCGACGCGCGCATCTTCGGCGATCTCGACGACCCGAACAGCAAGCCGAGCAAACTGATCCGCGAACGCGGCGGCAAGTCGCCGCTGCCCGAGAAAAATACCAGGCCCAAGGTGTATTACATCGATTGAGGACGGGAGCAGAGGGGAAACAACATGGCTGTAAATGATCTGCCCATCGTCGGTGACAGTTTCAAGCTCGGTTACCGCCTGCAGCGCTACTGGGATACCCCTATGGCCAGTGCGTTCTTCTTTGGCGAGCTCGGTGCCGGGCTGTTTTTTGTCTCACTGTTGCTGGAATCGGCCCAGGGGATGATGGCGGGCCTGCTGATTACGGGGCTGCTCAAGACTTACTTTCATCTCTCGCATATGGGTGTCCCGGCAAAATCCTGGCGGGCCATCCTGCGTCCGGACCGGTCGTGGATCAGCCGCGGCCTGATCGGCATCGTCTGCTTCATCGGTTTCGGCGCGCTGCATCTGCTTGATGTCATGGGATATATCCCCGCCTTCGGCGGTCTGCTCAAGCTGCTGGCGGGTGCCGCGGCGCTGGTGGTGATGACCTATCAGGGCTTTGCGATGTCGCATTCCACGGCGATCTCACTGTGGAACAGCGGCCTCATACCGGTGTCGAGCCTTACCTATTCCGCCACGGCCGGCGTGATGCTGCTGCTCGCTTCCGTGCCTGAGTCCGCGCAGTTTCTGACCCCGGTGGCCCTGATCCTGCACCTGGTTGTCGCTGCAGTGCTGCTGAGCCTGCTGCATGCCGCACGACATGGTTCGCCGGGTGCGCGCAAGTCGGCGGAGCTGCTCACCCGTACGCTCTATGCAAAGTGGTTCTTTTTGCTTGTCTGTGGCGCGGGCGTGCTGCTTCCGGTCCTGCTGCTCTGGTTCGCCGGCAATGTACCGCTGGTGGCCATGATCGCGGCGGCGGGTACGCTGACCGGCTACTACACGTTCCGCCTGCTGATATTCAAGGCCGGGGTATTCGAGCCGATCATGAGCTTCCGTCCCTGAGCTGATTCCGGCGACCTTATGACGCAAAAGCCCGCTCCGCCCGTCCAGCACGGCGTCCGGCTGGTGCCCGCGTATTTCCTGCCAGGCGCAGGCCAGCCACCGGTGCGCGAGGACTGCCAGGTCGTCGAAGAGGCCATGCTGACGATCGACGTCGAGGGTGTGGGCTGGTTCACCCTGATGTGGACGCCGACCGCCTCGCTGCACGAGGTCCTCGGGTTCAGCCGCGATCATGGCGTGCTGGCCGCGACGGATGATCCTGAAGTCCTGTCCCTGACCGCCGGCTTTCTGTTTACCGAAGGCCTGATCCGCAGCCTCGGCGATCTGCGCCGGATGGAAGTCTGCAGCAGTGATTCCGGCATCGTCCGCGTGCAGCTCGTCGATCCCGACAGCGTCGATCCGCGACGCCGGAACGTCACCATCGGGAGTTCCTGCGGTGTGTGTGGCGGCCGCGAAGCCGTCGACAATCTGGTTGCCGGACTGGTGGCCGTACCGGATACGGCGCGGCTGCGCAGCGCGCAGTTCGACGAGCTGATGTCGGCAATGCGCAAGTTGCAGACGGTCTTCACGCAGACCGGTGGCGCGCATGCCGCGGCCGTCTTTGACCGCAACGCGCAGATCATCGCCGTTGCAGAAGATCTCGGGCGCCACAATGCACTCGACAAGGTGATCGGCAAGTGCCTGCTGAAGGGCGCGGATCTGTCCGGCTGTGGCGTGCTGCTGTCCAGCCGTCTCAGTCTCGAGATGATCACCAAGGCCATCCGGGCCGGCTTCGAGTTCATCGCCGCGGTTTCCGCACCGACCTCACTCGCCATCGAGATTGCCGAACGCTTCGGCGTGACGCTGGCCGGCTTTGTGCGCGGCGGGCGGGTGACGATCTACTCGCAGCCGCAGCGCATCAGCGAACTGAGAAAAGAAGGCGCTGGCCTTTCCGGCTGAAGGGTGGCGTCGCCTACCGGGTCGCGACGCCGGAGATGACCGGCACGATCACCGGCGGCATCTTTCTTGACCTGAAGCGCTCAATTTCCACGCTTGAGAAACCGGCGGCTTCCAGCAGCGCGGCGGTTTCGCGATTGGTGTGACAACCTTCGAAGAGCCAGCGCCAGGGACGCATCAACAGATCCTGTACCCGTCTCAGTCCGCTGCCCCGTGGTGCTGCAACGTGTTCCAGGAAGAAGAACTTGCCCCCCGGCTTCAGCACCCGCCGTACTTCGCGGAGGATCTGGCCGGGGTCGTCAACAGTACACAGCACCAGGGTGCAGACCACGGCATCGACTGACTGTGCGGGCAGATCGAGTTGTTCCGCGCTGACGGGGCGGAGTTCGCAGTCGAGACCGTATTTGCCGGCTGCCTGACGCAGGCGCTCATGCATCCATGGGTTGGGCTCATAGACGATCAGCCGCACGCCGGGCGGGTAGTAGCGGAAGTTCACGCCGTTGCCGGCACCGATTTCGACCACCGTACCGTTCAGCGCGCCAATGTGCTGCTGCTTCCGTTCACCCATTTCCTCGTGAAAATCGTCTTCATACTTTGCCAGCAGCCAGGAGTTGAATCGGCCGCGGACGGGATTGGCGTGAACATGCTTGTCAGTCATCGCTTCTGCTCCAAACAAAAAAAGGCCCGTGACCGGATGATCACGGGCCCTTGCCGTTGCGAAGTCTAACGTCCCGTCGAGCGCATCTTCTGCACGGTGAAGAGCGACGCCGGGTTTTCCTGCGGATTCACGTATGACTTGAACTGCAGGGTGGTGCAGTGCATGGCCTGCTCGTCGAAGAACAGCGCGCAGTCGTCGACGGCGACGCCAACACCCTTGTTCTTGGCCAGGTGGAAGTCGGAGTGGGACTTGCAGATCGGGAAGTACTTCCACGGCTGACCCTTGCGGTCGTACTGCGTCACGATCGGCAGTGTCGCGCTCTCCGAATCCATGTAGATCACGCGCTTGCTGAGCGGATGGTTCGGGTCCTTCGGGTTGCCCTCGATGATGTAGGACTTGCGCAGCTGCCAGGTCACCTGCGGGAAGCAGTTGCCCTGCCCGCCGAACTTGACGAAGCGGAAGCCGTCGGCATCGCCCTTCGGCTCGGTGTCCAGCTCCGGCAGCTCGTTATGCTTCTCGAAAGGCATCAGCACGTTCTGCGTACCCTTGTAGGTCCACTTGTAGTCGTCGAGACGGCCGTTGTAGCCCTCGAAGTCCTCGATCATCGCGTCGGTGCCGAGGAAGGCATCGGTGATCTGACCGACGGCCAGACGCCGCACCCGGCGCTGGAAGCCCAGATACAGCCAGCCGTCGTCGCGCTGCAGGTCGTTTTCATAGCGCCAGATCAGCAGCTGGGTATTGGCCAGGTCGAAAGGCTCAAGCACGTTGGCGGAAATCGAGCGGAAAATCTGTCCGGGATTCGGCGTGATATCCGGTTTCGGCTCGAAGATCGTGCGGTGTTTCCAGTTCAGGAAGTGCCACTCGAAGCGCAGCTGGCGCTCGCTCTGCCCGGTCTTGGCGTTGCGGAAGGTCCACCAGAAGGGATGAATGGTCTCGCTGTCACCGGCGTTGATGGAACGCTGGAAATTCCACATCAGCTTGAGGCCTGCCTGCGGATCCTTGGCATCGGGCTCCTGCGGGAAAGGCCGGCCGGCATCGAAGTTCACGAGCATCCCTTCGGGCGACAGCTTGACCTTGTCGGCGCCCTTGCGGGTTGCCTCGATGTAGTTCGGGTTCTGCGGCAGGGAGAAGGTGGGCGTCGTCGGGATCTCGAACCAGCCCTTCTTCACGTAGCGGAAGGTGAAGGGATCAAGAATGCCTTCAAGCGCATCCACGTTCTTGGCCGTGATGCGCATCCCGGGTTGATAGCCTGCCGCAGTGGGAGCGGTTTTCTCGTAGGGTGCAAACGCGTTCTTGATGACCGCGTCAGACACTTCTGCATGCGCTGCGATGCCCGTCAGGCCGGCCACAGCGGCGCCAATTATTACTAGCCTTTTCATTGTCACGAACCTCGCAATCAGAACTGGTAGCGTAAGGTGAACTGGATTTCGTCTTCGTTTATCGCGGTGCCGATCGGACCGGAGCGGAAGCGTCCCAGCGGTTCAAAGCCGGAGACGCCGAGGCTGCTGTACGCAGTCAGGCAGGGACTCGGGTCTGGCGACAGGGCGATGGGCGGCGCGCAGGTGGCCGGCGGGAACGGATTGGCAGAGCGGTTGTCATCTGCAGCGATGGCTCCGTTGTCATCCGCCCACTTGAGGTTCAGGGCGAGCTTGAACACCCAGCTGTTGTTGGGCTTGTATTCGAGCGAGGGGCTGATGACACCGGCTTTGGCCTCCGTATCGTAGGCAGTGATGATCTGCGGTGTCAGTCGGTCGTTGAAGTAGTTGCCCTGGATCAGCAGGGTCAGCAGGACGTTGTCCTCCCAGTCCTGGAAGCCGATCTTTCCCTGGGTGGGTATTCCGGCGGAGTTCACGTTGTAGGACTTGTAGTCCAGCAGTCTCTGGTAGAACACCTGTCCGGAAATCAGGAAGGCCCGGTCTTTGTTGAGGAAGGGGATGAAGGTTGGCCGGTCGAAGCCGATGACGCCACGAAAGACATCCGAATCGGAATAGAGATCGGGCTTGCTGGTGTCGGCATATTCTTCGCCGGTGGTGTACGAGGTCTCGACCCGGAACGAGGTCCGGGCTTTTTCCCAGTACCAGTCCGCCGAGCCGCCAATCATGAACAGGCGCGGGAATTCCACGTCGAAAGCGATGTCGTAGGGGTGCACGGTCTCCACAAGAGAAGTCGTGAACGGATCGACGGTTGGAATTCCACCGCGCAGCGAGGGGAACTGCGAGTAGAAGTACATCGCGTTCAGCGAGAAGCCGACGCCCTTGTAGACGCCCTCGATCCGTCCGCCAAACTCGCTGTGGTCGGGTTTCTTGACGTCGCGGATGCCGATGGCATGGCTGGGGAAATCGACGGTGACTCCCGTGGCCGGGAAATTACCCACGGTGCATCCGTTTTCCCAGCAGTTCGCCAGGGCGCGGAACAGGTTGCCGGCGCCGAGGATCGCATAGGGTTCGCCACCCTGGCCCAGGTCGTGCGGGCGGAAGGGCTCGAGCTTGTAGATCAGCTGGAAATTGAGGTCGTCGAATGTCTTGGTGGCACCGAGCCGGTACTCGACGTTCGCCATCCATTGCGGAATGCGTGAGTCTTCGAATTCCGCGTAGAGGTTCTCGCGGGAGAAATCCATCGGGTTGACGATGTCCAGCACGCGGAACAGGTCGGTTCGTCCCCACACGACCTGTTGCCGGCCGAGACGGATGGCAATTTCGTTGTCGCCACTGCCGACCGGGATGCTTCCCGCCACCCAGAGTTCGCGGATGAAGTCGAGATCGTCGTTCAGCTCCTTGTAGCGCAGTTCGTTGCGGTCCTTGTCCATGTAGCCCTTGAGAGGGCCACAGCCGCGGCTGTCCGTATCGCAGGGCCGTACCGGTGTGGCCAGCATCACGCCGCCATCCTGATAGGCGTAAATGTCACCTGCTGCAAAACGCAGCCCGTCGTTTGGATTGCTCGGTGAGTTGATCGTGCCGCCGGTACCAGGCAGCGGAATGGCGCCATCGGCGCCGGTGCCATCCGGCCCGAAGGTGCCGGCGTAGGCGAGGGTTGTCGGCGGGGTGAAGGGCGCGCTGCCGCCGTTGATGTAGGTGAAAAAGTCCGGATTCCCCGGCGCAGAGTAGGTCAGCGGGCCGCCGGCCGCCCTGCCATATTCGTCATCGTTGATGTCGTAGACGGCATCGTAGCTGAGCCGGAAAGTCGCACCCATCGACAGGTCGGAGAAGATGCCGCGTGGCTGGGCCTGCTTGAAGAGTTCAAGCTGTCCCTGTACCCGCTGCTTGGTCAGTCCGACGTCGTCGCGCACGTTCGTCATGTTGTCGACGAAGCCGCGGACTTCGAGTGAGCCGTCCTCCGAATGCCATACCGCGTATGCCGGGGTGCTCAGGCCGATGCCGACCGCCATACCTAGCAAGATGCTGCAACGACTGGCGGCACGCGGAATGCGAATGAGTCTCATGGTTATTTCCCCCCTGGAAATTCACGGAAGTCCGAAGAACCCTGCAACAGATACCTGAGGCTGGCGGGCGTATCGCGGATGTTCCCCACTTGTCGCCAGCAGCCCAAGTATCTCTTCTGCCACGCTCCCGTATGCTCGTCAATGGCTCACCGGTTGCGGTGTCCGGTTCGCATAAAGGGATGCCGAAAATGAATGATCCGGGTGCTGCCAATCGAGCAGAATCATTCCAGTATGCGTTGCGCTATGCGTCGGTAATCAGTTTGGTAACCGGAACCGTATTAAGGGGGGCGCTTGAAATATTCGGTCGTTCGACTGGCTGCATTCGTGGTGACGGCAGCCAGTGTACTGGTGGCCTGCGAGTCGCCGCTTAATCTCGAGGGTGTGCAGGCGTCGCAGGCTGCACCGATTCGTCGTGGTGATCTCTTCCAGCAGGCAGCATCCAGCGACAAGGCCCTGGTGGTGGTCGGCAATCACGGCCTGGTGCTGCGCTCCGTGGATGCCGGCACGACGTGGAACCGGCAGGAAATACCTGGCTGGCCATCGTTGATCGGTATCGCGGACTGTCCGAACGGACAATTCGCGGCACTCGCAACTGAAGGCGAGGTGCTCGTTTCCGCCGATGACGGGCAGACCTGGGCATCAAACCCGATTCAGACCGAGGAGTCACCGCAGGGCATCACCTGCGATCCGCGGAACCGCCTGTGGGTGGTCGGCAGCTTCACCACCATCATCGTCAGCGACGATGCGGGAAAAAACTGGGAAGACCATTCCATCGGTGATGACACGATCCTGACAACGATCCAGTTCATCGATGCGGAGCACGCCCTGATCTTCGGCGAGTTCGGCTTCAACGTGCACAGCGAGGACGGTGGCGAAACCTGGACTGCGGGCGAACCGCTGCCGGGCGAGTTCTATCCGCAGGATGCGTATTTCCGCGATCTGGATACGGGCTGGGTTGCCGGCCTCGCAGGCCAGATCCTGCATACCGCCGATGGCGGCAAGAGCTGGGCGCTGCAGAATACGCAGACGCTGGTGCCGATCTACAGCCTGGCCGGCATCGGTGCCGACATCTATGCGGCCGGGGGTGAAGGGACCTTGCTGAAGCTCGATGGCGACAGCTGGCAGCGCGTGGACTATGGCGAGCCGGTGCGGCTGTTCCTGCGCGTGATTCATGCGGCTGGCAATGACCGGCTGCTCATCGGCGGAGCCGCCGGTGCGCTGTATGCAGTGCCGAGGAGCTGAGATGAGCGAACCCCAGGGCTTTTTCCCGCGCTTCGGCAATGCGCTGTTCGATCACCGCAAGCTGGTGCTGCTGATCGTCATGCTGATCACGGCATGGTTTGCCTGGCATATCCCGACTGTGCGCATGCTGTCGGATTTTGCCGACCTGCTGCCGCAACAGCATCCCTACATCAAGCTCCACAACTCTATCCGCGATACCTTCGGCGGCGCCAACATCATCACGATGGCGGTGGAAGTGGATGAAGGAACGGTATTCACCAACGAGACGCTGTCGCGCATTCATCGCATCACGGAGGGCATGGACAAGCTCACCAGCATCAATCACAACCTGGTGACCAGTCTCACCCACCGCAATACACGCAAGATCTCGCTGACACCGGATGGCAACATCCGTTCGAAGACCTACTACGATCCGCAATATGGCGATTACTCGCCGGACGAGCTGGCCGGCATGCAACGCGATGTGGTGGCCAGCCCGCGCGTATTCGGCCTGCTCGTCTCACCCGATCTCAAGGCCGCGATCATCAAGGGCACCCTCAACGAGGGCGCGCTCGACTACGGCAAGATCTTCGAAGAGCTGCAGGCGATCCGTCTCAAGGAAGCGGCGCCCGGCGTGCGCATTTACGCCACCGGCAATCCGGTGCTGGTGGGCTGGGTTGACTCCTACAGCGTGCAGATCCTGCAGATCTTTCTCTATACCGTGGTCATCGTGCTGGCGATCCTGATCGTCTACACACGGCGGCTCTACGGCATCCTGCTGCCACTGTTCGGCATGGCGCTGACCAGCATCTGGGGCGTCGGCTTCATGGGCGTGCTCGGCTACAACCTCGACCCGCTGATGCTGGTGGTGCCGTTCCTGATCTCGGCGCGCGCCCTGTCACATGGCATACAGAAAGTGGAGCGCTACTTTCTCGAGCTGGCGCGTACTGATGACAGGCAGCTGGCCGCCCGCAATACCTTCAATGCGCTGTTCCGTCCGGGCGCACTGGCCATCGTGGCCGATGCCGCCGCACTTTTCCTGATCGGTCTCGGTTCGGTGCCGATCAACGACAAGATGGCGATCTACGCCTCGTTCTGGGCGGTGAGCATGGTCGTGACGGTGCTCGTGACCCTGCCGATGCTGCTGGCGATCCTGCCCAAGCCGAAAAACATCAGCATCAAACGCACCATCATTCGCGACGTATTCCCCAAGCTGGCGCTCGTCGTCGGCACGCGCGAGCGCGCGAAGGCCGTGCTGTGGGTGACCCTGTGCATCGTGCTGGTTGCGACCGCGCTGAGTTTCAGGGTGCAGATCGGCGAGCCGGAGCCGGGTTCACCGCTGCTTTATCGCGATCACGATTTCAACGTGTCATCGAAGGCGATCAATGACCGGTTTCCGGGTTCGGAAGAGCTGTTCATCATCGCGCGTACCGACGAGAAGGGTGGTCTCAAGCGCCCGGAAGTGATCAAGGCGCTGGCGGATTTCCAGAACTACATGCTGCTCGACCCCACCATGGGTGGCGCGAAGGGGCTGAACAACCTGGTGATCCAGGTAAACCAGATGACGCGCAACGATGATCCGCGCTGGGCCGTGGTGCCGAACCGCGCCAGTGATGTCGGCGGCCTGATGTTCATGTACATGATGTCGGCGCCGGTTCCGGGCGCACTGCTCGAGTATCTGGATACCGACGAGCAGCTCGCGAACATGGTCTTCTACTACAAGGACCATACCGGCGAGACCATCCGTCGTGCGATCCACATGGTCAAGCAATGGCGAGACGAGGTCGGCAACAAGATCCCCGGCCTGCATATCGATCTGGCCGGTGGCCCGGTCGGCGTGACAGCGGCGATCAACGAGGAAGCCTTCGATACCAACCTGGTTGTCGTGCCGGCGGTGCTGGTGCTGATCCTGATGTTTACCTTCTGGTTTTACGGATCGATACATTCAGGCGTGATGATGCTGGTCTCGATGGGCTTTGCCACGACCCTGACCTATGCCTGCATGGGTCTGCTCGACATGGGCCTGAACGTGAACACCGTGCCGATGATCGCGGTGGGTATCGGTCTGGGCGTGGACTATGCCATCTACATGATGGACCGCATCAAGGAAGAGATGCATGGTGCGACCGACCTGCAGGAAGCGGTAAAACGCGCAGTGAGCACGACCGGTGTCGCGATCGCCTTTACGGCAACCACCCTGATTGGCGGCATCATCATGTGGGTGTTCATTTCCGAGCTGCGCTTCCAGGCAGACTCGGCACGCCTGCTGATCATCATGCTGGTCCTGAACGCCTGTTCCGCGATGTTCCTGGTGCCCGCATGGGTCGAGATCTTCAAGCCGAAGTTCATCATGGGGACTGCAAACGAACGCGGGGCCAACGGCAGCCATCCGTAGGAGCGGCTTCAGCCGCGATGCTTCCGGCCATCAATCGCGGCTGAAGCCGCTCCTACAGCAGGTATTCCAGGTCGAGAAAAGCCCTGTAGTCATCGTCGCCGGACTGATCGCGGAAGGTTGAATGGCTGGCGCTGCCACCCGCACCGATCTTCCAGCGGCCGAAGATGCGTTGATATTTCCCGGACAGCATCAGCAGGTCCTCGGCAATTTCCGTGACCGTGTTGCCGTCGGGTTCACCCGGATATGCGTCGCTGTTGTCGCGGTTCAGGTGGGCATAGCGCAGCGACCATTGCCAGCTGGCGTCGTTGCGCATCTGCGCAATCATGCCAAAGACCACCGTGGCGGCATCGTTATCGTAGAGATTGCCGATATTGCGACCCTGGTAACGCATTCCGGTGCGATAGATATGGTGTTCGTAATAGCAATCGGCAATGCCCAGCTGTTCGCCATTGCCGCAGTAATTCAGGCTGTCGGTGTACTCGAGGAACATCAGGAGAGGTGTGTCCATGATGGTGACGGTGGTGTCCACGCCGACCTGCGGACGTGCCTTGGTCCAGAACTTGGTGCTGCTTTGACTGCCGTCTTCGGCAAATGACTGGTAGTAGATGCCGAAGTTGTGTCCTGCGACGGGTACGGACAGTCGCAGGTCGTAACCGGCCTGCTGGTTCCCGGGTTCGTTGTTGTCCGTGCAGTCGAGGCCGCTGTTGCCGCAGTTGTCGCGCCCGGTCAGAACATTCCAGAAGGTGTCAAAACCATGCGGCCGGCCATCACCGGCCCATTGCGCCAGGCGCGTGACGCCGACTTCCAGGCGGGGATGCGGCTTGAAGTTCAGGCGGAAGCCCCACAGGAGTGCGTTCGGGACAGCACGATCAGTACTCATGTGCCCCATGAACGTGGTGACCGTCCAGGGGATCTGGTAATCGTCGGTGAACGGCAGCCTGAACGGGCTCGCGTCCTTGCGCGTGAGTGCAAGCGCCAGCATCGGTCGTGCGTTGCTGGTCAGGCTCAGGTTGGTGTCCCAGCCTGGCGCCCACCAGCGGTCCTGCAGTCCGGCCGATACCACCCAGTTGCCCAGCGTCCCGGCCAGGTAGCTTTCATCCAGCCGGTATTCATCATTGTCCTCCGGGTCAGCCGTCCAGCCCGGCTTGAGCTTGAGCGCCCACCGGTCGCCCATCGTGCTGTAGCTCAGGGCCACCGTGTTCTTGTCGCGGTATTCGTCACCGAAACCGGCAAAGCGGTTGTCGTCGTTCGCGACCGTGACGCTGGCCGAGCTGATGGATCGTTTCGAGAAATCGAGATGCCGCATGATGTCCTGCCAGGCATTGAGTCCTGCCGCGTCCAGCTGGCTGACATCGGCCGCATGCAGATCCGGTTCGATGGCCGCCCACATCAGCGGCCAGGTGGTGACTGGCGCCTTGATCACGCCGCGGTCGGCGAGGTACTGGATTTCAGTGCGGAGCGCGATGTCCGAGGTGTCGATCCACGGTTCGGCGCTGGCGGTTGCGGTGATGCCGGACAGGATGAGGAATATCAGCCAGCGCTTGTCAGCGGAATCGCCCATGCATGCAACCTTGAGCAGGGAAAAAAACCCGACGAACCATGAGCCACAGGGGAATTTGCGGCTCAACACGGAACCTCGTCGCAAGATTGCTTTAATGGTTGCGCGGCCCGGTAGATAATGCAAGCCTGATCGCATGGCGCCTGAAACTGGTTGCGGTTACCCGGGAACCTCATGTTTAACGACAAAGCGATACTGATTACCGGTGGTACCGGCTCATTCGGGAAGAAATACACCCGCACGATCCTCGAGCGCTACAAGCCGAGGCGACTCGTCATCTTTTCGCGCGACGAACTCAAGCAGTTCGAGATGCAGCGGGTGTTCAACGATCCCTGCATGCGCTACTTCATCGGCGATGTACGGGATGCTGACCGTCTCAACCAGGCCATGCACGACATCGACTTCGTGATTCACGCTGCTGCGCTCAAGCAGGTGCCGGCAGCTGAATACAATCCGATGGAATGCATCAAGACCAACATACACGGCGCCGAGAACGTCATCCGTGCCGCGATCCGGAACAATGTGGCGAAGGTCATCGCCCTGTCTACCGACAAGGCTGCCAACCCCATCAATCTCTATGGGGCGACCAAGCTGGCTTCCGACAAGCTGTTCGTTGCTGCGAACAACATGGTTGGCAAGTCGCGCACCCGTTTTTCGGTGGTCCGCTATGGCAACGTCGTGGGATCACGCGGCTCGGTGGTGCCGTTTTTCAGGCAGCTGGTGGCGGAAGGCGCGGATCATCTGCCGATTACCCATGCCGAAATGACCCGCTTCTGGATCACCCTGCGCCAGGGCGTTGATTTCGTGCTCCGCAACTTCGAACGCATGCAGGGCGGAGAGATCTTCGTGCCCCGGATTCCTTCGGTGCGCATCATGGACCTCGCGCAGGCCTATGCGCCGGGGCTGCCGACGAAGATCGTGGGCATCCGTCCGGGCGAGAAGCTGCACGAGATCATGTGCCCGGCGGATGATTCACACCTGACCCTCGAGTTCGAGGATCACTACGTGCTGCGTCCGACCATCCAGTTTCATCACGACAACTGTGACTATACGGTCAACGGTCTCGGCGAGACCGGCGTGCCTGTCGCACAGGGCTTCCAGTACCACTCGGGTGACAATCCGCATTTTCTCTCGGTGCCGGAGATCCGCGAGTTCGACCGGCAGGCTGATCTGTGATTCCCTACGGCAGGCAGGAAATCTCGGCGGCCGATATCGATGCGGTCGTCGAGGTGCTCAGGTCCGATTTTCTGACCCAGGGTCCGAAGGTGCCAGCCTTCGAGCAGGCGCTCTGTGCGGTGACTGGTGCGCGCCATTCAGTCGTGACGAGTTCTGCGACGGCAGCGCTGCATGTCGCCTGCCGGGCGCTCGACGTGCAGGCCGGCGACCTGGTCTGGACCAGCGATATCACCTTTGTGGCATCGGCCAACTGCGCCCTGTACTGCGGGGCGAAGGTGGATTTCATCGATATCGATCCGCGTACCTGGAACATGAGCCCGGTGGCACTCGCCGCCCGGCTGAAATCCGTGCGCGACGCCGGAGGGCGCCTGCCGAAAGTCGTGATCCCCGTCCATCTGTGCGGGCAATCCTGCGATATGGCCGCGATCAGCGCCCTGTCACGCGAGTACGGTTTTTCGATCATCGAAGACGCTTCGCATGCGGTCGGTGCGCGGTATGAGGACCAGCCGGTAGGCGCCTGCCGCTACAGCGACATCACGGTGTTCAGCTTTCATCCGGTGAAGATCATCACCACCGGTGAGGGAGGCGCGGCCATGACGAACAACGCTGCGCTGGCGGAGAAAATGGCACTGTTGCGCAGCCACGGCATTACCCGTGAACCGGCACGGATGACTCATGCGGCAGATGGTCCGTGGTACTACCAGCAGATAGACCTGGGCTTCAATTACCGCATGACAGACCTGCAGGCAGCCCTGGGCCTCAGTCAGATCGCGCATCTGGAGGCATGGGTGGCTGCGCGCAATCGCCTGGCTGAGCGCTACGACCGGCTGCTCGCGAAGCTGCCCGTGACGGTGCCCTGGCAACATCCGGATACCTACTCGTCGCGTCATCTGTATGTGATCCGCCTGGCCGATGCCCGGGGTGTGGCCGGACACCGGGAGGTGTTCAGTGCGCTGCGCGCCGGTGGCATCGGTGTCAACCTGCACTACATTCCCCTGCACACGCAGCCGTACTTCGTCGAAACACAGCAGTTGACCGGCAGCTGGCCCGAAGCGGATCGGTATTACGAGCAGGCGATCAGCCTGCCGATGTTTCATCACATGACCGACGCGCAACAGGATCGGGTGGTGGAGGTGTTGGGAGCGGCGCTCGAATGAAGCTTGCCGTGATACCGGCGCGGGGCGGCAGCAAGCGGATACCGCGCAAGAACATCCGCGAGTTCTGCGGCAAGCCGATGATCGCCTGGTCGATGGAAACGGCGACGCGCAGTGGATTGTTCGACCGCATCATCGTTTCGACGGATGACGAGGAGATCGCCAGCGTCGCCCGCCAGCATGGCGCCGAGCTGCCGTTTGTCCGTCCCGCAGCCATTGCCGACGATATGGCGACCACGGGCCAGGTGATGCGTCACGCGGTGGAGGCGCTGCAGGCGGACGGACAGGTTTTCAGCGCCGTGTGCTGCATCTATCCGACAGCGCCGTTCATGCGTGTGGAGGATCTCTCCGCGGGCCTGACCAGGCTGATGGCGACGGATGGGCTCGACTATGTCTTCAGTGCGACGGATTTTGCCTTTCCGGTGCAGCGCGCCTTTCGCCTGACCGCCGGCGGCGCAATCGAGATGCTGCAGCCTGAACACCTCAAGACGCGCTCGCAGGATCTGCAGCCCTGCTATCACGACGCCGGACAGTTCTACTGGGGCACGGCCGATGCCTGGCTCGCCGAGCGACCGGTCTTTGCGAACCACTCGGCGGCGATCCTCCTGCCGCGCCGGCGGGTACACGATATCGATACCCCGGAAGACTGGGCCGTGGCGGAGCTGGCATTCAAGGTGCTGGCCGCGCAATCCTGATGCGTGTCGCGTTCCGGGCGGATGCCTCGATCGAGATCGGTGCCGGCCATGTGATGCGCTGTCTGGCGCTCGCGGATGCGCTTGCCGCGCGCGGCGCCGACTGCCACTTCCTGTGCCGTGAACTGCCTGGCCACCTGTGCGACAGGATCGAGGCGCGCAACTTCGCAGTCAGCCAGCTGCCCGCAGCCGGTGCTGCCGGTGCGGGGTCGCCCGGGGCGGTCGACGACGCGGCCGAATTTCTTGCCGCCCTGTCCGGTCCTGCAGATATCGTGGTGGTCGATCACTACGAACTGGGCCCGGAGTGGGAGAAGGCCGTAACCGGGCATTGCAGTCAGCTGATCGTCATCGACGACCTTTGCCGGCAGCACATCGCGAGTCTGGTCATCGACCAGACGCTCGGCCGGCCCGCCTCGGCCTACAGTCACGGGCAGGTTGCCGGAGTGCTTGCCGGCAGTGAATATGCACTGCTGCAGCCGGTCTACTACCGGCTTCGCGAACAGCTGGATCGCAGCGTTGTGCCGCAGGAACATCGCCTGCTGGTCAGCATGGGCGGCTATGACGCGCTGAATGTCACCGCGTCGGTGTTGGAGGTGCTGGCAACTTCAGCCTGCGACTGGATCGGCCGCATCGACCTGGTCCTGTCGGCCGCGGCACCGCATTTCGCCTCGATACAAAAGCGCGTCAGCGAGCTGGACGGACGCTTTGTGCTGCACGACTTTGTCGAAGACATGGCCGGCCTCATGAGTCGCTGCACGCTGGCCATCGGCGCGCCGGGCTCGACCACCTGGGAGCGCGCGGTACTCGGTTTGCCTTCTGTGCTGGTGCCATTCGCGGCCAACCAGGCGGATGTGGCAGTGGCCATGCAGGACGCACATGCGGCCATCGCGATCGGACGGGAAGCGCTGGACACCGGGCTGCCGACTGCGCTGAACCGTCTCCGCAGTCACTGGCCGGACTACGTCCATGCCAATCTGGCGGTGAGCGCCGGTCTCGGCTGCCGCCGCGTCGTACAGCGAATCCTCCCCGCGCTGAGCCGGGACGGTTGCAGCATATGGCTTGCCGTGGCCGGCGAGGCGGATATCGCCCAGGTCTATCGATGGCAGCAGATGCCGGAGATCCGGCGCCATGCGCGCAATCCGCAGGTGCCGGACCGGGACGGGCACTACAGCTGGATGCGTGCCAGGTTGCGTGATCCTTTCTGCTATTTCTACATGATCTGCAAGTCAGGTGAACCGGCCGGGGTGGTGCGTCTGGACCGGCAGCTTCCGGGTGAATATGAGGTGTCGATCTATCTGGCACCCGCGTTGCATGGCCAGGGGCTCGGCCTGATTGCACTCAATCTCCTCGGCGAGCTGCACCAGGAGCTTACAATCCATGCGACGGTGCTGCCGGGCAATGCCGCCTCGCTCAGGCTGTTTGCCGCAGCGGGTTATCAGCGTGCATCTGATACGGAATTCGTACTGCCACGACGCCAATGAAAAGAACCGTGCAAATCAACGGACGCGAGATCGGTGACGGCTGTCCGCCATATGTGATCGCCGAGCTGTCGGCCAATCACAATGGCGACATCGGTCGTGCCCTGCAGATCATTCAGGCGGCAAAAGATGCCGGGGCAGATGCCGTCAAGCTGCAGACCTACCGCGCCGACACGATCACCATCGACCATGACAGCGAGGACTTCCAGGTACACGGTGGTCTCTGGGATGGCCGTACCCTGTTCGAACTGTATCAGTGGGCACAGATGCCCTGGGAATGGCACGAGCCGCTGTTTGCCAGGGCCCGTGAACTCGGTATTGCCATTTTCAGTTCACCCTTCGATGCCACCGCCGTGGACCTGCTCGAACAGCTTGGTGCGCCGGCCTACAAGATTGCCTCCTTCGAAATCATCGACCTGCCCCTCATCCGCCGTGTGGCAAGTACCGGCAAGCCGCTGATCATGTCCACCGGCATGGCTGGCCTGGAGGAGATCGGTGCGGCGATAGATGCCGCACGCGAAGGGGGGTGCGCCAACCCCATCGTGCTCCGCTGTGTGAGCGGATATCCGGCACCGGCCGGGGAATACAACCTGAAAACGATGGTCGATATCGCGCAGCGCTTCGGTGTGCTGACGGGTCTGTCTGACCACACGATCAGCAATGTCACCGCCCTGGCCTCGGTGGCGCTGGGCGGCTGCGTGATCGAGAAGCACGTAACGCTGGATCGGGCCGGCGGTGGTCCGGACGACAGCTTCTCGCTGGAACCGGCCGAACTGGCCAGCCTGGTTGCCGACGCGCACACTGCATGGACCGCACTCGGCAAGGTCAGTTATGACCGGCAGTCGTCCGAGCAGGGTAACGCGAAGTTTCGCCGCTCGCTCTATGTGGTCAAGGACCTGCGCAAGGGTGAATTGATCACGCCGGAGCATGTGCGCAGTATCCGTCCCGGCTTTGGCCTGCCGCCGGACTGCATCGGCGCCATCGTCGGCCGCCATGCACGGATCGATGCGCAGCGGGGTTCGCCGGTGACCTGGCAGCTGGTCGGGGATGATCCGGAGCGCCGGTGACCGCCCGCTCAGCCTGGCAGTTTTTTCCGGAGTACCGCGTCGAGCGTTTCGGGATCGGCAACCCAGCGCTGCACCGTCTGAAAGTACAGGCTGTCACTTGCGCCGTCCTCGCAGAGCTTGATTCTGCGGCAGTAACGTTCGAAGCCCAGACCGGCCGTCGACAGCACCGATAACACGATCGGTGGTCGGGAGGCGCCGAGCAGCAGGGCTTCCAGGGGGATTTTTGCCGGTGCCCGCCGGACCTTTTCACCGAGGAACCCGTAGTCGCCAGCATCTTCTGCCGGGTGGATCTTCAGTACGACCGGCATCCCCTTTGTCTGCAGGTAGTCAATGATCTGCCCATAGACCTGCTGCTTGTCCGCGGTGGTGACGCCTGGAATCCCGAATGGCTGGCTGGCGAGGATCACCTGTTGCGCCTCGCCGGCCGATACGGTCTCAGCGTCGAACAGCTGTCTGATGGTTGCGAGCCCGGCGGAGCTGGTGAGAAAGTCGATCTGCCGGCCCTTGTGGCGTACCGGTGCGGGCAATCGCTCCGGGTGCAGCACCCAGACCGATTCGCAGCGGTCTTCTTCGCCGAAAACGCGGTGTCGCGCCGGAAGGCCGCGAACAAGACGGGCGGGCCATTTCCACCACGGACAACGCTGCAGCAGGTAGTTGCCTTCGCCGTCTTCAAGGACTGAAAAACGCCTGGCCAGCAGGCGCAGCAGGCGGGCCATCCTGTTGCGCTCGTTGAACAGCCAGAGATGCGGCATTCCGGTATCAGCCAGCGCGCGTGAGAGCTCCGGGGATGCTTCGGCAAGGATCGAGTGCAGTGGCCCGAGAATGATCGCGGGCGCGCGGAGGCCGCGCATGGCCAGAAAATAGCAAAGCCTGCCGCGCAAACTCCCGGCCAGCTGCTGGCGGACCCGGCCGCGGGACAGCTCGCAGACAGTCATGTTTGCGGGCAGCTTGTCGAGATGCCAGTCGCCGAGCGACGCCTGCTGGTAGTCGGCGAAAAACAGGATGTAATGCGATTCGTCCCTGCACGAGGCAGCGCGCAGCAGTGAAAACAACAGATGCCTGACCGTCGAGCAGACATATATGTTTGGTTCAGTCCGCATTCTTCAGCCGCTCTCTGGTTCTGGCTTATGATTGGTCGACAGGAGCCAACGATGCAATTCTGCCGCAAGTGCATTATGCCGATTACCCGTCCCGAGCAGGTGTTCGACGCCGAGGGGGTCTGCGATGCGTGCAATTCCGTCGCGAGAAAGCGCGACATCGACTGGAGTCAGCGGGCGGCTGAATTCGAGGCCATCCTCGCGCGGTATCGTGGTGACGGTGCGCGCTGGGACTGCATCATTCCCGTCAGTGGCGGCAAGGACAGCTGCTATCAGGCACTGACCATGCGCGACAAGTACGGCATGAAGCCGCTTTGCGTGAACCATGTGCCCTGCGAAATGACCGAGGTCGGGCAGAAGAACCTGATCTTCCTGCGTGACCAGGGCTTTGACCTGATTCAGCTGGGCGGCAACCGCAAGGCCTACCGGCAACTTGTGGACATCGGCTTCAGAAAGCTGGGCGATTGCTGCTGGCCCGAGCACATCGGCATCTTCACCATACCGGTGCGCATTGCCGTCGAGTTCCGCATTCCGCTGCTGATCTGGGGCGAGAACTCGCAGTTCGAATATGGCGGCCCGGCCTCCCGCAAGGGCAACAATTTTCTCGATCGCAACTGGCTCGAGCAGTTCCAGATGCTCGGTCACCGGCTTTCGGATGCCGTGCATGACGGCGTAGACATGCGCGATATCTACTTTCTCGAGTACCCGCCGGACCAGCAGATCCATGAGGTGGGCGTGACGGGCCTGTTTCTCGGCTATTTCGAGCCTTGGGACACCGAGCGCAACCGCGACCTCGTCCTCGGTCTGGGCTGGAACCGCAATCCCGGCGGGCCGGTCGAGGGCGCCTATAACGACATCGAGAACCTGGACTGCAAGTGGATTGGCGGACTCCACGACTACATGAAGTTCATAAAATTCGGCTACGGACGCGCCACCGACCAGCTGTGCATCGAAATCCGGGCCGGGCGCATGACGCGCAATGAGGCCATCGGCAAGCTGGTCGCGTCCTCCGAGGGTCAGGTGCCCTGGAAGTACATACCGGATTTTCTGCAATTTCTCGGCATGAGCGAGGCGGTGTTCGAGGCAACGCTCGACCGCTTCACCAACAAGATGCTCTTCGTCTGCGACGATGACGGGAATCTCGTCAAGGATACGCAGGGCAACCTGCAGAGAAAGTTCCTGCCACAGCCCCTGTGATCACCGTTATCGACATAGGCATGGGCAACATCGGCAGCGTTGCCCGCGCGCTGAAGTTTCTCGACGTCGCCCATACCGTGTGTGCCGATCCGGCCGGCGTGCGCAGCGCAGGCGCATTGATCCTGCCGGGGGTGGGCAGTTTTGCCGAAGCGTCCCGGCAGCTTGCTGAAAGTGGCATGGCCGATGCGATTACAGAAAACGTGAAAGCCCGGCAGACGCCGATCCTCGGTATCTGTCTCGGCATGCAGCTGCTCTCGACCAGCGGGGACGAGGGTGCCGACGGTGCGCCGGTTGCCGGCCTGGGGCTGATCCGCGGACATGTCGCCGCCTTGCGCCGGAATGATCCAGCCCTGCGTATTCCGCACATGGGCTGGAACGAGGTGCATGGCGGGTCGATGGCCATGTTTGCCGGAGTGGCGGATGGCGCATGCTTTTACTTCGTCCACAGCTATGCGATGCAGTTGCACGAAGATATCCCGCATGCCACCACCGACTACGGCGGTCAGGTCGTTGCCGCAGTCGCCAGCGGTCCTGTCTGGGGCACCCAGTTCCATCCTGAAAAAAGCCAGGACGCCGGACTCCAGGTGCTCGGGAATTTCGCGGCTTTCGCATGCTGAGGCACCGCGTCATACCGGTGGTGCTGATCAACGGCTATTCCGTGCTCAAGACCATCCGCTTCAGCGAGCGGCGCAACCTGGGCAACCCGATCACCGTCGCGCGGACCTACAACACGCGCAACGTCGATGAACTGATCCTGCTGGATATCGATGCATCCGCACAGAAGCGCTCCATCGACATGTTCACCGTGCGCGAGATTGCCTCGGAGTGTTTCATGCCGCTGACGGTCGGTGGCGGGCTGCGCAGCATCGAGGATATCCGCAAGCTGCTCAAGGCGGGCGCAGACAAGGTATCGCTGAACTACGGAGCGCTGGTCGATCCGGAATTCGTCCGCGATGCGGTACGCGTATTCGGCGCGCAATGCATCGTCGTTTCGATCGATATCCGCCGGCGTGATGGCGTCAACCGGGTGTGGTCGCGGGTTGATCCGGCGCTGGATCTCGATCCGCTTGACTGGATTGTCCGCGCACAGGCGCTCGGTGCCGGCGAACTGCTGATCAACTTCGTGGATCGCGACGGCACGATGGAGGGTTGTGACCAGGAGAGCATCGGGCGCTATGCACAGGCCGCCGATGTCCCGCTGATCGCCTGCGGGGGCATCTCCGGTCCCGATGACTGTGTGGCGGCGATCCGCGCCGGGGCGTCAGCGGTGGCCGCGGCGAGCATCTTCCACTTCACGAACTTCACGCCCAATGACTGCAAGCGCCGAATGGCAGAGCAGGGCATTCCGGTCAGGTTGCCTGGCGGCTGATCAGCCCGGGTCCGGCGCTCCGGATGCGCCGGCCAGTGCCCCGAAAAAGGCCAGATATTTATCCGTCGTCCGGGCCGATGAAAAGCGGTCTTCGAGCTTTCTCCTGCCGCTTTCTGCCAGCCGCCGGCACAGGTCCGGGTCCTTGTGCAGCTGTTCTACGCGGCGGCTGATTGCCGCCGGATCTTCCACCGGGACGACGAAGCCTGATACCCCGTCTTCAACCACTTCCTTGCCGCCGCCCGTATCGGTGATGATCACCGGTGTGCCGTAGCCCATCGCTTCCATCACGGCTCGCGGCAGGCCCTCGCCGCTGCGCGAGGGCTGCACCAGCACATTGCTGGCTGCAATCAGCTCGGGGGCATTCCGGCGAAAACCGGCGACATGAATGCGCTCGCGCATCCTGTTGCCGGCAATCAGCGTGGTGTAGGGCTCCGTGTCCGTGTCCTTGCCCACCAGCAGCAGGTGCAGATTGTCGATATGCGCGAGGTGGTTTGCTGCTTCCAGCATGATGTCGATGCCCTTGCTGGGCCTGGCGTTGACTGCGCAGATGACCACGAAATCACCGGCGCCGATGCCGAACTCGCCCAGATCGGCCGGTGGCAGTGAAGACCATTCAAGGTTGTGGCCCTTGTGGATGGTTACGACCTGGTCCCTGTTTTTCCAGACCCGTCGCAGCACGTCCTGCCGGACCGCCTCGGAAACGCAGACCACGCCATCCACACGCGGGTGCAGGATGGTCAGGTAGGCGGTCGGGTCGTGACGGTGCAGGCCCCCGGTAGTGCCCCGGTAGGCGACCAGCTTTGCGGGGAAGCCGATCGCTGCAAAGGCTGCATTGGGAATGGTCTTCGAGGTCGTTGCGTAGATGATGTCGTAACGGGTGCGACGCAGTTCCGCGCGCAGCGCGCGAATCGATTCCAGATCGATCTTTTTTTCCGGATAGCAGTGCAACATGCGGATGCCGAGTTCGCGCAGGCGCGGCACGTAGACGGAATCCGGCTTGATGACGATCGTGAGCCTGTGGCCGCGCTCTGCCATCGCGATGAAGGATTCGAACTCGGGGCGCAACTGGCTCAGTGCGCCCCGCGAGCCGGCCGCAATCAGTATGTTCAACTGGATGTCCGGTTGCGGTTTTCGGTTTCCAGATACCACAACCCGGCGTACTTGTTGAACGAGGCCTGCGCAAACATCACGGCCATCATCAGACCGCGCTGGCCGTCGAGAAAACCGAGCCTGAGCACATAGATCAGGAAGAAGGTCCACACGGCGCGCACGATGGCAAAGGGAATGCCGAAGCTCCTGGTCTTCTGCGCGTAGTACTTTCGGCTGGTCTCCCAGGCATAGCTGCGGTTCTTTTCCAGCAGATGATCAAAGCCCCTGAGCGAGTTGTGCATCAGGTAACCCTTGCGGATCGTGGAGACTTTTCCATCGGTGACGATATGTCCGTGCACGACCACCGGGGTGATGTGCGCGCCTTCGCGCCTGAACAGGCGTTTGGGTGCCCGTGCCGAGCGCCCGTGCTTCAGCTGCTTGCCGAGGATCACGTTGCCCCAGGGCAGTTTGAATGCGACTTCTTCGATCTGCGGTCTGGACAGGATGGTGCGGATCGAGGCTTTCATCTCCGGGTCCAGCCACTCGTCGGCGTCGATGATCAGTACCCAGTCGCAACTCGCCTTGTCGAGTGCGCGCTGCTTCTGGAAACCGTCGCCGGGCCAGTCTTCGGTGATCCAGACCTTGTCGGTGTATTCGCGGACGATGGCGACCGTGTTGTCGGTGCTGCCTGAGTCGAACACGATGACTTCGTCGGCGATGTGCTTCAGGGATTCCAGGCAGGGCCGTATGCGGTCCTGCTCGTTCATGCAGACGATGATGGCCGACAGTGAATGCATGGTGGCTCCCGCGCTGGTCAGAATCCGTAATAGCCGAGCTGGCGGCGCATCTTCAGGTTGCGCAGCAGATTCAGCGGCTTTTTATCCTGCCAGCCGCTGGCCAGCATGTCTTCCACGGCATCCATTATGCGGCCGGCGCTCGCGCCATCGCGCCACGGAGTGACTGACGGTCCGTAGGCGTCGATTGCCCGCTGCAGTTCTGCATCGGGGTGCAGTGCGCGGGCCAGCGCGGCCTGCAGTTCCGCGGGCTCCTGTATGTCGATGAGGAACGGTCCGGGTTTCCGGTTCCGGTAGCTGACCACCGGTTTTCCCAGCAACAGGAATTCCTGCAGCACCGACGAGTTGTCGCTGACCATGACATCGGCCCGGTGCAGCAGCCCGATGACCTTGTCGGTACCGTGGAATTGCAGATTGTCGCCGGCCAGTGCCCGATAGCGCTCGACGGTGGCCGGCGCCATCTTCGGGTGCAGGGTGACCAGCCACTGCCATTCCGGTGACTGGCTGAGCCGGGCAATCTCCGCATAAAGGGCCTCGGCACCCGACAGGCTGGGCGTAAAGGTCGAAGCCAGCAGGATCTGTGGCCGGTCGCGGCGGATGCCGTCGCGGGGATGGTTGTAGATGGCATCGAGTTTGAGCCAGCCGGTTTCCCTTACCCGGAAATAACCGCGCTGCTGCGCAAGGGGCTGCAGCATCGCCGTCTGTGACGGGCTCTGGGTGCAATAGAGGTCAAACAGCCCGCGCTCGGGGATCGGCTCGCCGCGCTTGTCTTCATTGAGACCATGGAAGACCTCGACCTTCAGGCCCGGAATGAAGGCAGGCGCCCGGTCGCCCGGGGCGAACAGGGCGTGCGGGGCATAGCGGACGGCGTCCGCTGCATTCCGCGCGGCAATTTCATCCGGCTTCAGCAGGGCGGGCGACGCATCGCCGAACACCAGCCAGCGCACTTCGTGCCCGCGGCGTCGCGCTTCGGTCTGCAGCGGGCGCAGGATATCGAAGGAGTAGTCCTGCTCGACATAGAACAGCAGTCGCCTCATGGTGTCCGGATTCCCGTCAGCAGCGCTCACTGGTAGAAGCGCCGCATTTCAAGCATGGTCGCTTCGATCGTGGCGGGGTTGAGGCGGATGCCCGATTTCGGACGGTAATCCGGCCCCAGGACGTCAACCAGCCCGCCAGGCCAGGTCACGATCAGCTTGTCCGGCTCCACGATCGCGTAGTCGCTGTAGCTGCCGGCAATGATCCAGTCCCATGACTTGCCGTCGAAGAGATTGCCGCCGCTGCTGTAGTCGGATACGGGATTCGCGCAGCCGAATACCTCCTGCAGCAGGGTGCCGGGCAGATCCTGATGTGCGCTGCGATGTGTGTACACCTGCGGTTTGCGACCTGGCCAGCGCATGAGCAGGGTGGAACGCAACTGCCAGGGGCCGTAGTTGCTGCCGTGACCGATATTGCCGAGGCCCAGTTCATCGAACTCATAGCCGTGGTCGCTGGCGATGATCACCAGCGTTTCGCGCGGGCCTTCTTTGGCGTCGAGGGCCGCGAGCACATCCTCCACTTCGTGATCGGTGGCCTTGATGCCATGCAGATAGGCCGCATGGCGTTCCGCGAGCGTACTCGGCGCTGCGGCAGTACCCGTATCGCTGGCCGCATTGCCCGGGTCGTAGTACAGCAGGCTGAAGAAGGGTATGCCCGGGGCATTGCGCACATCAAACCAGCGATGCCAGGCGCGGGTGATATCGACGTTGCGATCACCGTCATGCGGTGCCGAATACATGTGTTCCGGGCTGACCGAGGCAAACACGGTGTGGTCGATTTCTGCCGGACCGCCAAAGCCTACCGAGCTGAATGCGGCGATCTCGTAGCCCTGCGCGACCAGCTGGTCCATGAGTACCGGCTGGCGCTGCGTGTCGTTGAACGCCTGCCAGTAGGTGCTTGGCAGACCGTAGAACATGGAGAAAAAGCCCATGCGCGACGAGTTGCCGCCGCTGTAGTGGTTGCTGAACTGCAGTCCTTCAGCCGCGAATCTGGCGATCCGCGGCGTGTACTCCGGCCCGATCTTGTCGGGCCGCAACGCGTCGATCACCACAAACAGGATATTCGGCAGGGTCGACTTGCCGGCATTGCAGACCAGCGGCTGCAAAGGGTAGTGCAGCTGACCGCTGTCTGGTGCACTCGCCTTGCGCAGCAGGCGCTCCCGTTCGACGACCTCGTGATCGACCAGACCCAGTTGCGACAGGCGGCGCTTGGCCTTGATCGGGAAATACACCGGCAGGTAGCGGGTAAAGCTCAACACCGGTACATAAGCCGTCGCATCCGCCCAGATGTGGATGCCCTGTCCGCCGCACCAGCAGAGGATCAGTGCCGCCGCCAGCCAGCCGCCCTTGCCGCCCCTGCCTGCAGCGACCCGCTGCCAGACATTGCCTGCCAGCATGGCCTGGAAGAGCAGCGCAACGACGAAGATGATGCCGGCGAAAACCCAGGTCGAGCCGGCAAAGATCTGCGCCGTCAGTGCGCTCATGTGATAGCGGTATTCCGCAAACACATTCGTATCGAGCGCGGCGATGGTCAGTCCGGCTGCGGCGACCGGCACGCCGATGATCATCAGCAGCGTCTTGCGGGGCAGGACCAGTGCGACCGGTCCGAGCAGCAACATCAGCGGCAGGAAGCCGAGCAGGGCGAACTGGCCGATGAACGCCAGCAGGACGTAAACCGTCGCCAGTCCGGACCCGGGCTGACCGAAGGCAAACAGGTAACGCAATCCGACCAGTCCATACAGCGCCGCATTGGCGATACCGAACCAGCCGATCCAGCGCAGCAGAGTGCCGCGTCCAGGTTTGCCGGGTGCTGGGGGGGCGGAAGTCACGGTATCGATGCTCCGGAATGAATCTGGCATGGCGTGCCGGCATTCTAGAACAGATGTTTTGCGCTGCGGTCGATTGATGTGGTCTGCTATGCACGGAACGATGCAAGGCACAGACCGCAGGTCCATGATCGGGAAAGCGCAGCTCAAGGTCGGTGGTTCGGTGGTGCTCGCACTGTCGCTGGTGCTGGCATTGGCTCCCGTGGCCGGCGCCGGTTCGCTCAGGATTGCGGCCGCTTCCGACCTGCAGTTCGCGATGCAGGAAATCGTTGCGGACTTTCGCGGCACACACCCGGACGATACTGTCGAAGTCATCTACGGATCGTCCGGCAAGTTCTCCGCCCAGATTGCCAACGGGGCGCCATTCGACATGTTCTTCTCGGCGGATATCAGCTATCCGCGTGCGCTGGAACAGCAGGGACTGACCAGCGGCCCGGCGACGCCCTATGCGCTGGGTCGCATCGTGCTGTGGAGCCTCAAGCCCGAACTCGGCCGGCTGTCCCTGAAGGAATTGCCAACGGCTGCCATCCGCAAGTTCGCCATTGCCAATCCCGATCACGCGCCATATGGCAAACGTGCGCTCGAGGCGCTTGAGTACGCCAACGTATGGATGGCGATGGCGCCGAAGCTGGTGCGTGGCGAGAACATCGCGCAGACCGCACAGTTCATCGACAGCGGGGCTGCGGATGCCGGCATCGTCGCGCTGTCTCTGGTGCTGGCTCCGGGTCTGAAGGACCGTGGCGCGTGGACGCTGATTCCCGATACCTGGCATGAACCGCTGGAGCAGGGCTATGTGATCACCCGGCGCGCAGCTGCAAATCCGCTTGCAGCGGCCTTCGCGACCTGGATCGGTGGCGCCGAGGCGCGCGCCGTGCTGCTTCGCTATGGTTTCGCACTGCCCGGCGAGGCGCCGGAGTAGGCATGTCCGCAGCTGACCTGCAGGCGTTGCGCACCACGCTCGCACTGGCTGCGCTCACCACGCTGATCCTGTTGCTGATCGGCACGCCGCTGGCCTGGTGGCTGGCGCGCACGCGCTCACGCGCTGCGCTGCTGCTGGAAGCGGTGGTGGCGCTGCCGCTGGTGCTGCCGCCCACGGTGCTCGGCTTTTACATGCTGGTCGCGCTGGGTCCGAGGGGGCCGATCGGCGGTCTGCTGCAATCCCTCGGGCTGCCGCATCTGGCCTTTACCTTTGCCGGGCTGGTGCTGGCCTCCACGCTCTATTCATTGCCGTTCATGGTGCAGCCGCTCAAGGATGCCTTCGCGGCCGTGGGCAGGCAGATGACGGAATCGGCCGCGACGCTGCGCGCCGGTCCCTGGGATCGTTTCTTCAATGTCGTGGTGCCGATGTCCGGACGCGGCTTTCTAAGCGCGATAACGCTGAGTTTTGCGCATACGGTCGGTGAATTCGGCGTCGTGCTGATGGTCGGCGGCAATATTCCCGGCGAGACCCGCGTACTGTCGATTGCCATCTACGATCACGCCGAAGCGATGGACTACGCCTCTGCACACCTGCTGGCAGGCAGCCTGCTGGTGGCGTCTTTCCTGCTGCTGCTCGGCGTCTATGCGATCAACCGCCGATATCGCTTCGTGCATCCATGAGCATCGCCGCGCGCTTTCGCCTCGACTGGCCCGGCTTCAGCCTGGACGTGGATCTCGCTGTCCCGGCCACGGGTGTGACGGCGCTTTTTGGTCCTTCCGGTTCCGGCAAGACCACGTTGTTGCGCTGTGTGGCCGGATTCGAGCGCGCGCCTGGCGGCTTTCTCGCGCTCGGCGACGAGGTCTGGCAGGACCAGACGCGCTTCGTTCCCACGCATCGCCGGTCCATCGGCTATGTCTTTCAGGATGCGGCCCTGTTCCCGCACCTGACGGTGCAGGGCAACCTCGAGTTCGGTCTCAGGCGCACCGCCGCCGCCGAACGTCGCGTGTCGCTGGAGCAGGCGATCTCGCTGCTTGGGATCGGCCATCTGCTGTCACGCAAACCGGAGCGGCTGTCCGGTGGCGAACGCCAGCGGGTTGCCATCGCACGGGCGCTGGCGGTCAGTCCGCGCCTGCTGCTGCTCGATGAACCGCTCGCGGCACTCGACCTCGCACGCAAGCGGGAAATCCTGCCGTATCTCGAGCAGCTGCACGAAACGCTGCAGATCCCGGTCCTGTACGTGACGCATTCGCCGGACGAAGTCGCACGCCTGGCCGATCACCTGGTCGTGCTGGACGAAGGCCGTGTTTTCGCCAGCGGTGCGCTCGCGGACGTCATGTCGCGGCTCGATCTGCCGCGCGGCGAGGAGGACGACGCCGGGGTCGTGCTCGAGGCCACCGTGGCTGAACGGGATGCCGACTGGCACCTGTTGCGCGCGGCCGTGCCGGGCGGCAGCCTGTGGGTGCAGGACAACGGCGTGGCGATCGGCCGTCGCCTGCGTCTGCGGGTGCTGGCCCGCGACGTGAGCCTCGCGCTCACGCATTGCGATGACGTCAGCATCCTCAATCTGCTGTCCGGCACGGTCACGGCCATCGCCGGGAGTGGCCATCCGGCCGCGCGACTCGCGCAGATCGATATCGGCGGCACCCTGCTGCTCGCGCGGCTGACCGCGCGCTCCGTGCATGCGCTGGACCTGCGACCCGGCAAGCGGGTCTGGGCGCAGATCAAGTCGGTGGCGGTGCTGGAGTAGGCGGCGGCTGGCGCTCCAGTTCGAAGCAGGCGGTCGAGTCGTCCGGCCAGGCCGAGGTGACACCGAGCCCGCGGTCGTAGGTGAGATCCGTGCCGAGCCTGGCGGCCGTCATCGCCGCCAGGGCCACGAACAGCAGCCAGCCCATCAGCACCCCGCCCGGTGGACGCTGACGCGTGCGGTACACGGCGATGCCGGCGATCAGCGATGACCACCAGGTCACGGCACCCGAGCGCCGGTGCAGGACGGTGGCGTCGATGGCCGCCGCGTCACAGGGATTGCTCATGTAGTCGACGAAGCCGGTGCCGATGGACGCCAGCGCAAAGGCGGCGCCGATCCACAGGTTCCAGCGCGCCGCATGCAGCAGGGATGCCGACCAAGTCCGCCGCCGGAACACGGCAGCGACCAGGAACAGCGCCACACCGGCCAGGATCAGGCCAACGGAGAAATGCACGATGTAGGGATGTATGCGCGCGTCCATGACCCTAGTCTGCATAAATCCGGTTGATTGTCGCCAGCCTGCTAGTGGCAGGTGCTGCAGGCATTCAGTTGCGCCTGTCGCTGGGCTGCCGTCGCGGCAGTCACGGTCGGCCAGTCGGGTGTGTGACAGGCCGTGCAGTCCAGCGCGCGTTCGAGCACGATGCGGTGCGCTTCTTCAAAGTGCCAGTAGCCGGGGCGTCTGGTCTCGGTCAGTCGCTTTAGCGCGTCGGGTGACACCGTGATGGCCCGTTCCCTGTAGGCCGGATCGGCAGACACGGTAGCCTTGGCCGGCGGTGGCACAGCCTGCGGGGTGCGCCCGATGGTTTCACCGCCCGTCACAGCGCGACCCGCCAGTCGGCCGAGATACACCGAGGGACCCAGAAACGTACCTTCGCCACCGTAACTGCCGTTGATGCCGGCGACGCCCGTGACTTCTCCGGCGGCAAATAGTCCCGGAATCGGTCGGCCCGCCTGATCCAGCACACCGGTGTTTGCGTCGATCGCGAGGCCGCCCATGCTCTTGCGCGTCATCGGGAACAACTGCAGCGCGTAGAACGGCGGCCGGCGAAGCGCCCGCGCGGTCGGGTCCGGCCTGCCATGCGCGAAGCGGGCAAAGTCGGTGTCCTCGCCGGCCAGCACCGCGGCGTTCCAGCGCTGCACTGTCTGCTCCAGTGCCGTCGCCGGCAGACCTGCCGCGATAGCCAGCTCTGGAATGGAATCAGCCTGGCGGATGAGTCCGGCCTGCATCAGCGGTTTGATGCCCGGCGGATTGCCCAGCCATACGGCATCCCGGATTCGCAGCGTGCGCAAACCGTCGGCATCGAAGACCAGCCAGTGAGTGGCGGGCGTCAACCCGAGTACCGTTCTGTCGGCCAGCTTGCTCGGTCCAGCCTCATTGATGAAGCGCTGGCCCTTGCTGTTGACCCGGATGGCGCCCGGGTTCTGGCCGAGCAGGGCGCGCGTACCACCCGGATCGCGCGGGTCCGGAATTCCCGTGGTGAACGTCACCTGGTGATCCATGCGCGTGGTGGCAGCGCCGACGGACTGCGCCAGCCGGATGCCGGTACCTGTCGCGAAGTGGCCAGCGCCTGAATACAGGGGTGACGGGACGGGCAAGTCATTGCGCCACTCGCGGCGGACAAAAGCCAGGTCGTTTTGCCAGCCGCCCGTGGCGATGATCACGGCCGGCGCGACCAGATCGCGCGAAATGCCTGTGCGCAGATTGCGCACCCGCACGCCACGTACAGCACCGTCGCTGTTGATGAGCGCAACCGCTTCCGTGTTCCAGTGAAAGCCGAGATTCGGGTCGGCGAACGCGGCCCGCATCATCGGCACCACCACGTTCAGTGCCGCGCCGTTGGCGAAATGGAAGCGGGGCACCGAGTGCTCGGGCGTGTCCAGAATGAAGCCCCAGCGCACGCCGAACCCGGTCAGCCAGTCATGAACGTCGGTCCGGGATGCCGTCACGTAGCGGCGCACCCACTCCGCATCCGCGTCCTCGCCCCAGGCGAGCAGGTCCCTCGCCGCAATCTCCGGGCTGTCCCGGTAGCCCTTCCGTTCCTGCAGGGGCGTCCCGACCAGCGCGAAGCCACCGGCCTTTACCGCATGGCCGCCACCGACCGAGTTGGCATCGATGAGCAGGACGGTGCGCCCGGCAGCAGAAGCTTCCAGGGCCGCCGACAGGCCGGCGATACCAGTGCCGATGACGATGACATCGGCATCCGGTTTCGGCTCCGGCCGCATGCAGCCGCCGAGCACGATGCATGCAACGAATCCGGCCACAAGGGAGATGGGGGCACGCTTCATATTCCGGAGTATATGGCGCCCGCTCCCCCCTCAGTCGAAGACTATCCCCATGTCTTTGGCAATTACCTCCATCGGGACACCGAATGCGAGGCCCTCGATGCTGGTACCCACGATCTTGGTGGTCACGATCGCCTGCACCTGTCCATCGACATCGAACAGCGGTCCACCGCTGTTCCCCGGATTGACGCTGGCGTCTGTCTGTACGTAACGGATGCCGTCGATGGTTCGTTCCCCGCTCATGATCCCGCGGGTCACCGAGTTGGCGAGGCTCTTGTCGAGCGGCGAGCCGATGATGAATACGTCCGCGCCGGTCGTCAGCGTCAGGGTCCGGGATACGGTCGTACACGGATGGCCGCGGCCGGGCAGCTTCAGTACCGCGATGTCACTCGCCTTGTCCACGCGCAGTACCGATGCGTCGAATTCCATACCGCTGGAAGTCGCTGCGGTAATGCGGGTCGCTGCCGTGACCAGGTGGGCGGCCGTCAGGACATGGCCTTCGGATGAAACGAGAACACCAGTTCCCATCACCTGGCCGACGCGGAGCGTCACTACGGACGGCATGATCCGTTTCAGGTCGTCGGGCAGGCGTGCTTCGCCATCGACTTTGCAGACCGGGATCCGCAATTGTGTTGCCGGTGCACCGGCTATTGTCGTGCCGGCAGCGGCCGGCTTGCGCAGTCGATCCACGAATGCCTGGTCAGAGAGCGCGTGGTCGAGGGCATTCATGAATGCCGGAATCAGCGGTGACGGGTTTTGCCCCACGTCGGTACCGAAGCCCTGGTAGGTCTTGCGGAACACGACTTCCGAGGTGGTCTGGTCGAGGATCTGGAACTCGACGTCAAGGTTCGCAACGCCGTAGCCTTCATCCGGCAGGGACACGTAACTGTTGGAGTACCTGAAGTAGAAGTCCCGCCATGCGCGCGAGACCACCGCGCCCAGCTGATACCGTGCCTTTCCCGGTTCAGCCCGGGCGAAGACATCCCGCGTGGCATCGACAACCATGTAGCCCTGCGCTCGCAGCCGGTCCATGGTGGCCACGTCGAATTCCCGTGATCGCCCGGAAGTCGCCGTCCAGCGGTCTTCCCGCAGGGGCTTCTTGCGACCGATCCGGTAGAGGTTGCCGACGGGCGTGCCGGTTGCTATCCGGAACACGATGCTGCCCAGAGCAATGGATTCAGAGCCGTCACTGCCCAGCGAGATCGGCTGGACGGCCGCCTCTGGTGGCAGCGGAGGGGCCTCGACAGGTGCCGCCAGCGCCCGGTCAAAAGACAGGCAGTGGAGCGCCACGGCCATCAGACAGCACGTCAGAAAGCGTGACGTCATGCGATCCCCCTCCGGTTCGAGGGCTTACGCTACCAGTCCGGCCAATGGACTCCAAATCGGCCGACCCGGTGCCGGAGCATTTGATTGCTGCTGGCGGCGGCGTCGCCAGGCAGACGGATTGTTCCCGGTCCGGACTGACTCTAAAGCTTGCCGAGTGCGGCGAGTATCTTCTCGGGCGTGATCGGCAGCTCGCGGATGCGCACGCCGATGGCGTTGTAGATCGCGTTGGCGATGGCGGGCGCGGGCACCGTGATGCAGGGCTCGGAGAGTGACTTCGCACCGAAGGGGCCGCTCGGTTCATTGGACTCGATGAAGATGCTTTGTATGTCGCGCGGCATTTCCACAGCGGTCGGTATCTTGTAGTCGAGGAAATCGCCGGCCAGACAGGAGCCGGATACGGGATCGAACTGCAGGTTTTCCATCAGCGCGTAGCCCATGCCCTGCTGGAAACCGCCCTCGACCTGCCCTTCGGCGCCGTTGCGGTGAATCAGCTTGCCGAGGTCGTGTGCGTAGACAACGCGCAGCACCTGTACCACACCGGTCTCGGTATCGACTTCGACTTCGACGAACTCCACCGACACCGGCGAGGGGTTGGCCTTGGGCGCGAGGCTCGACACGCCGATGATCGTGCCCTTTTCCTCGAGTGTGGTCGGTGCCGGTCCGTTCGCGCCGTGCTGCACGAATGGCGATTCGGCGCGCGTCACGACTTCTGCAACGCTCAGCGTGCGCTTCGGTGCGCCCTTGACCAGGACCTTGCCGTCCACAACGCTGAGCTGGTCCGGACTGACATCGAGCATGATGCCGGCGACCTTGAGCAGCCGCTCGCGCACGGTCCGCGCCGCGGCCTGCACGGCATTGCCGGAGCTGTAGGTGGCCCGGCTGGCGTGCGTGGGCGCGTCTACCGGCACGGTCGTCGTATCCGCGTTCTGCACCATGCGCACCGCTTCCATCGGCAGGCCGAGCTCGGCGGCTGCGATCTGGCAGAGCGTGGTGATCTGGCCGGAACCGATATCCATCGTGGCAGTGGCGAGGTCGGCGGTGCCATCCCGGTTCAGTTTGATGATGGCGCCGGAGTGCTCGTAGATGTCCGGGAAGCCGATGCAGCCGCTGACCCACAGCGGCTGACAGGCAAAGCCCATGCCGCGCTTCTTTGTGCCCTTGCCGCTGTCCGCCTTCTTCCGCTTCGACCAGCCAAAGCGCTCCGCGCCACTCTGCAGGCATTCGTCGAAGGCATAGCTGTCCAGTGTCAGCCCCTGGACCATCGGATGGGGTTCGCCGGCATGCCAGGCGTTCTTGCGGCGGAATTCGATCGGATCGAGTTTGAGCTTCTCGCAGATCTCGTCGATCTGCGACTCGGCGGCGAAACAGGCCTGCGGTGAACCATAGCCGCGGTAGCCACCGCCGATCATGTTGTTGGTGTAGACCGTGTAGCCTTCCCACTTGCTGTTCGGGCAGCGATAGGTCATCAGCAGGCCGAACACGCCGTGCACGTTGATGACTTCGGCGCCATGTGTCGCGTGGGCGCCGGTATCGAGGATGCTCTTTGCATGACGGGCGGTGAAGGTGCCGTCCTTCTTCACGCCGGTCTTCAGGTAGACCTTGATCGGGTGCCGGGCCGTGGTGATGAAGTCTTCGTAGCGCGTCTGCTCGATGCGCACCGGGCGACCGGTCTTCCTGCTCAGCAGGGCGGCGATCGGCTCGATGTAGCCCATGTCGAGCTTGCCGCCGAAGCCTCCACCGATATAGGGCGCCTTGATGACGCGCACCTTGCTCTCGGGAATCTCCAGCGCGAAGGCGAGCTTCTCGCGCAGGCCAAACAGGTGCTGCGTCGATGAGTGCACGGTGAATGTGCCCTGCCGGTCGCAGTCCACGATGCAGACGCGCGGCTCCATGTAACAGGTGTGCACCCGGTGGCTGCTGTAGACGCCTTCGAAGATGTGATCGGCTTCGGCAAATCCCTTGTCCAGGTCGCCGAAGCCCATCACCGGGTTCACCGCCACGTTGTTCGCCGCATGCTCGTGCAACTGCGGCGCGCCGGGCTGCATTGCTTCTTCGGGGTCGAAGACGACAGGCAGTTCTTCGTATTCGACTTCGATCAGTTCGATGGCCTGCTCGGCGATGCGCAGCGACGTTGCGGCGACAGCTGCAACCGGCTGGCCGGCGAAGCGCACGGTGTCGCTCATGATGAGCATGTCCTGCACCATGCTGCCGGCATCGCTGGGCACGAAGTACACGGGCGTGAACTTGCGCTTCGGTACCTCGGACGGTACCAGCACGGCCTTCACGCCAGGCAGTTTCTCGGCCGCGCTGGTGTCGATGCCGAGGATGCGGGCGTGCGGGTAGGGGCTGCGCAGCAGCTTGGCGTGCAGCATGCCCGGCACCTTGACGTTGACCGGAAAGGCCTTGCCGCCGGTGACCTTGTCGAAGGCGTCGGGACGTTGCGGGCTTTTTCCAATCAGGCTCATATCAGTTTCTCCATCGCTCAGCCGGCGATCCGCGTGGCCGCCAGCTTGATGGCGTCGACGATCTTCGTGTAGCCCGTACAACGGCACAGGTTGCCGGCAATGGCATGCCGGATCTGGTCTTCACTCGGGTTCTTCGTGGTGGCGAGCAGCTCGCTCGCATTCATGATCATGCCGCACGTGCAGTAACCGCACTGCACGGCACCCGCCTCGATGAATGCCTGCTGGAGCGGATCCAGCGCCGTGCCGCCACTGCCCAGTCCTTCGATGGTGGTGATGGCTTTTCCGGCTGCACCCACCGCATACATCATGCAGGAGTAGACCACCTTGCCGTCCACCTGCACCGAACAGCAGCCGCAGCCGCCGGAGTCACAGCCCTTTTTCGTGCCGGTCATGTCCAGGCGGTTGCGCAGCACCTGCAGCAGGGTTTCGTCGGCTTCAACCGACACTTCGTGCGTCGCGCCGTTTATCAGCAGTTCGATGGTTTTCATGTGGACTTCCTGTCTCAGCCCAGCCGTGCGAGGGCTGTGGCCAGCGTACGGCGCACATAGACCTGGGCGATATGGCGGCGGTAGGCCGCCGATGCGCGGTGATCGTCCACCGCTTCGAAGTCATCGACGACGGCGGCAGCCGCCGCGGCAAAGCTTGCTTCGCCGGCCGCCTGTCCGCGCAGCGCTGCTTCGGCACTGGTCGCGCGCACATAGGTCTCGCCGACGCCGCCGCCGAGAATGACGCGGCTGTCGGCACACTTGCCGTCCTTGTCCAGCGTCAGCCGTACGGCGACGTTGAGGATGGACAGGTCGTTGGCATTGGTTTCGAGCTTCAGGAAGGCGCTCGCGGTACGGGCCGCAGGAGCCGGGAGTTCGACGGCGGTAATGATCTCCCCGCGCTGCAAGGCACTTTCAAACAGGCCGACGAAGAAGTCGTTCAGCGGGATGGCGCGCTGACGGCCGGCGAGGCTGGTCTGCACCTGCCCGTCAAGTGCCAGAAAAGCGGCGGGCAGATCGTAAAGTGGTGCTGCCGCAGCAACACAACCGCCGACCGTGCCGACATTGAGAATCTGGCGTGGCGGGTACTGGAGTGCATCGCCGATGCTGCCAAAGGCCGCATTCCCGCGGACGAGCGGTGCCGCGCCGACTTCCGCGAGTGTGGTCAGCGCCTTGAGCGAGATTCCGCCGTTGCCGCTCTCACTGACGCCGCGCAAACCCAGCCGGCTGATATCGACAAGGGCAACCGTTTCGGTCAGCAGTCCCCGCACTTCAAGACCGTGTACAAAAGTACCGCCGGCCACGACCATTGCCCCGGCCCCATAGCGCTGCAGCAGGGTACTTGCCTCCTGCAGGCTGGCCGGCAGGTAGTAATCCTCTAGGTTGAGTGCCATTGCATCAGACCTGATTCAGAATCAAGGGTAATAAATAACCCGGTTGCAGAGCATAGTCACGCACCGGCAACCCCGGGTTCCCATTCTGGGCAAATCTGTTAGCCGCACGCGCAGCCGGATAGATCGCCGGGCAGGCACGTGTTATCAATCGGGGAAGGGAGAAGCAAGCATGTATCCTGCGCCATTCCGTTACCACCGGGCCGCTTCAGTCGAGGCGGCCATCCGGCAGCTGTCCGAGCTGGGTGAGGGGGCCCGCGCCCTGGCAGGCGGCCAGAGCCTGCTGGTCTGGCTGAAAATGCGCTTTGGCGAGGTCAGCGACCTGGTGGACATCGGGCGTATACCCGGCCTGGACACCATCACACAGGATGCCGCCGGCGTGCGCATCGGTGCGCTGGCTACCCATGCGCGCATCGCCCGCTCGCCGCTGGCAAAGCTGCTGCCGATCGTTGGCGATTGCGCCAACGGCATCGCCGACAACCAGGTGCGCAGCCGCGGCACCATCGGCGGCTCACTGGCCTCCGGTGATCCGAGCTGTGACTGGCCGGTACTGCTGACCACGCTTGATGCAAAGCTGCATACCCAGGGACCCGGTGGTACCCGCGACCTGCCTGTGGATGGTTTCGTGGAAGATCTTTACGTCACCAGGCTCAAACCCGGCGAACTGATCACCGGCATCAGCTTTGCGATGCCGGTCAAGGGCAGTGCCGGTGCCTACGTGGGCTTCAAGCGTTGTGCGCCCGCCTATCCCACCATTTCAGTCGGCGTGCAGCTCAGCCTCAAGGGGGACCAATGCGAGGACGTGCGTATCGCGCTCGGTTCGGCCGGACTGACCACGATCCATGCCAGCGCAGCCGAAGCCGAACTCAAGGGCAAGACGCTGACGCCGGCCACGCTCGCCCGGGCGGCCGACGCAGCGGTAGCAGCGAGCGATCCGGTGGATGACCAGCGCGGTCCCATCGCCTTCAAGCAGTCGATCATCAAGGTGCTGGTCAAGCGCGGCATCGAGACCGCGAAGCGCCGGTGTCAAGGCGAAACAGTCGAGGTGAGCCATGAGTACTACTGAGACCATCGACCTGGTACCCATCGAGGTCACGGTAAACGGGCAGCTGTACAAGCGCGAAGTGGAGCCTCGTCTCCTGCTGGTGCAGTTCCTGCGTGAAGAACTGCGTCTGACCGGCACCCACATTGGCTGCGACACGACCTATTGCGGCGCCTGCACGGTGCAGCTCAATGGCGCGCCCATCAAGTCCTGCACGGTGCTCGCGGTACAGGCCGACGGCGGCGAGATTCTCAGCGTCGAGGGCCTGGAGAAGGACGGTGAGCTGCATGCCCTGCAGAAAGCCTTTTCGGAACACCATGGCCTGCAGTGTGGCTATTGCACGCCCGGCATGATGATGTCCGCGCATGCGCTGCTCGCCGCCAATCCGGACCCGAGTGCCAGGGATATCCGCAAGGCGATCCAGGGCAATCTGTGCCGCTGCACCGGTTACCAGAATATTTTCAAGGCGATTGAAGCAGCCGCCACCGAGCTGCGGGGGGATGGCTAGATGGGTATCAAGTTCGACGGCGAGTTCACCGTGACGGCATCGCCGCAGGAAGTCTACGATCTTCTTGCCGATCCGCAGAAGTTTGCGCCGTTGCTGCCCACCTATCGCAGTCTGGAAGTGAAGGATGAGCGCACCACCGATGTGACGGTTGACGTCGGGGTTGGCAAGATCCGCGGCTCGGCAGTCGTCACGCTGGCCCTCGAAGGTGAGGAGGCGCCGCGTCGTGCCGCATACAGCGGCAAGGGCAAGGTCATGGGCAGCGCCTTCAACATGCTGACCTCTTTCGATCTCGAGGCGCTGGATGACGGTGGTACGCGGGTCAAATGGGAGGGCGATCTCAGCATGTTCGGCAAGCTGGTCGCGCTGGCCGGCGGACTGATCCGGCCGATTGCCAAGAAAGACATTCAGCGTCTCATCGATGCCATTCAGGCGGCGCTGTCGCCCGGCAAGGCCGGCTGAGATGGCCGGCTGAGACCATGCAACGAGGGAGTGCATCATGAGTTGGGTAGGAACCTCCTTGCGGCGCAAGGAAGACGAGCGGCTGGTACGCGGGAAGGGGCTCTTCGCCGACGATGAACTCGGCGCGGGGATGCTGCATCTCTATGTACTCCGCTCGCCCTATGCACATGCGCGCATCCTCGACATCGATACGGCGGCAGCGGAAGCGCTGCCCGGCGTGGTCTGCGTGCTGACCGGCAAGGATGTGCTTGAACACTGCGATCCCTACATGCAGCTCGGCCCCGAGCCCTGCGACAAGATCCGCGACCTGCCGCTGGCTGTCGACAAGGCCATCTTCCAGGGTGAACCGGTGGCTGCCGTTGCCGCGACCTCGCCGGCGATTGCGATGGATGCCGGCCAGCTGATCAATGTGGACTACGAGATGCTGGATGCGGTGGTCGATGCCGAGGAGGCGCTCACCGACAAGGTGGTCCTGCACGAAGCGGCGGGGACCAACCGAACCTGGCACGGCGTGTATGAATACGGTGATGTGGACAAGGCGTTCCGCGACGCAGCCCATGTGGTGCGTATTCCGCGCATGCACTTTCATCGCTACGCGAGTACGCCGCTCGAAGGCAACGCCTGCGTGGCCGAGTGGACCCGCCAGGGTACGGTCGATTTTCTCTGCAACAACTCCTTCCCCGGTTTTGCCCAGCAGCTGCTGGCACCCGGCCTGCGGCTGAAGGTCGACCAGGTGCGCATCCGCACCCACGATATCGGCGGCAGCTTCGGCAACAAGATCTGGAACTACGTGTACATGGCGCTGGCGGCACTGGCATCGAAAAAAGCCGGTGGCCGGCGCGTCAAGTGGGCGGAACTCCGCACGGAAAACCTGCTCGGCAGCGGGCACGGCAACGAACGGACCTTCCTCGATACCGAGGTTGCCCTCGACAAGGACGGCGTGATCACCGCCGTGCGTTCCCGGCACATCGATGACTGCGGCGCCTACACGCGCTATGAGCCGCTGGGCTGCGTGATCTGGTCCCAGGTGCTGCCGGCTACCTGCAAGCTGCGCAACATGCGTATCGACTTCACGCAGACCGTGACCAACAAGTGTCCGGCGGTACCGAACCGCGGTTACTCGCGGATGCAGCATCTCTGGTTCATGGAACGCATCGTCGATATATGTGCCCATGAACTGCGCATCCCGGCAGACGAGATGCGCCTGCGCAACTACATCACCGAATTTCCCTACGAGACGCCAAACGGCTGCGTGTACGACTCCGGCAACTATCCGGCGATGCTTGCAAAAGCCAAGCAGCTGGTTGACTGGGACAAGTGGAAAAAGATGCAGGTAGCGGCGCGCGCAGAAGGCCGGCTGATCGGCATCGGCATCGGTACCACGCTGGATTCCGGTACCAATAATTTCGGTCAGGCGCAGATCATGAATCAGCATCTGCCGTTTTCGGGCAATGCAGAGGTCTGCACCATGCGGCTCGACTTCGATGGCGCGCTGGTGGTCTGCCTGGGCACCGGTCCGTCGGGCCAGGGACACGAGACTGCGACTTCGCAGGTGGTCGCCGATGAACTCGGTATCGACCCCTCGATGGTGCAGGTGAGGTCGGGCTTCGACACGGCCTGGAATACCTACGTCGGCCACTCCGGCACCTATGCCAGCCAGTTTGCCGTCACCGGCCTCTCGGCCGTGCATGGCGCCTGTCAGAAGCTGAAAGCCGAGATGCGCAAGCTGGCCGCTTTCCTGCTCGAAGCTGCCGAGGACCAGCTGGAGTTCGGCACCGGCGCGCAGGGTCCTGAAGTGCGTGTCCGCGGTACCGACAAGGCGATCGGTTACTGGCAGCTGAGCAACGTCATCAACAACAACAATGCGATGCTCGACGAGCGCATGGCCGATGTCACGCTCAACATCCGCCACGTTTATCGCCCGCCATTCCGTGTGCCGGACACGAAGCGCAAGTTCGGCAACCTCACCCTGACCTATGCCGCCCAGTTGCACATCGCGGTGATCGAGGTGAGTCGCGAGACCAGCCGCGCACAGATTCTGGCCTACTCGGCCGTGGACGATTGCGGCACCGTCATCAATCCGAAAATCGTCGCCGGCCAGGTGCACGGCGCGACGAGCCACGGCATCGGTGCTGCGCTGATGGAGACCTTCGACTACGACGAAGGCGGCAATCTGCTGACCAGCACCTTCAGCGACTACTGCCCGATCACCTCGCTGAACATCCCGGACATCGCCTACGGCAGCATCCAGACGCCGTCACCCTTCAGTTACAACGGTGCGAAGGGCATGGGTGAGGGCGGTGGCGCGCCGCTGCACGCCATTTCGGCCGCAGTTCAGGATGCGCTGCATGAGGCCGGGGTGATTGTCACCGAGTCACACCATTCGCCGCCGGCCATCTATGCAGCCCTGCAGAAACCGAATCGCGCGCAGGCGGTCAGCGTGGAGAAACGCTGACCCTGTCCCCGGACCGGGAGATGCCGCCGAGGCCGGTATACTGCATGGCCTGAGGTATCTGTTTTGTTCTTCGCAGGCGGGCGCACGTGACGATTTTCCAGGCTGTTGCCATCCTGCTGGTTCTGGCCGGCCTGGCGAGTTACCTCAATTACCGCTTTCTGGGCCTGCCTTCCACGATCGGGCTCATGGTCATTGCGCTGGTCCTGTCGCTGACCACGGTGCTGCTCGGCAAGCTCGGTATGCCAGGCGTACGTCTGGCGGCAGATCTGGTCGGTTCCATCGACTTCAGTGAAACCCTGCTGCACGGCATGCTCGCCTTCCTGTTGTTTGCCGGCGCGCTGCACGTCAATTTCAATGACCTGCGCTCCCAGCTGTTGCCCGTTGCCGTTCTTTCGACAGTCGGCGTGGCGCTGGCCACGGCACTGATCGGTGTCGCTTTCTGGGCCACGGCCGGAGCACTCGGTGTGGAGATACCGTTCATATATGGCTTGCTGTTCGGCGCGCTGATATCGCCCACGGATCCCGTCGCCGTACTGGGTGTCTTGAAGAATGCCGGCGCAGTGAAATCGCTGGAAACGAAGATTGCCGGGGAGTCGCTGTTCAATGACGGCATTGGCGTGGTGGTGTTTCTGACCCTGCTGGATATTGCGACCGGCACCGGCGACCCGGCCCCGGGAGGTGTCGCGGTATTCCTGCTGAAAGAAGCGCTGGGCGGCGCGTTGCTGGGTGGTGTGGGCGGTTACGCGGTGTACCGGATGCTGCGTACGGTCGACAACTATCCGGTGGAGATTCTGCTGACGCTGGCACTGGCAGCCGGTACCTACAGCCTCGGCGAGTACTTGCATGTTTCAGCGCCGATAGCAGTGGTCGTCGCCGGTCTGGTAACCGGCAACCATGGCCGCGCCTTCGGCATGTCGGAAAAGACCCGCAATCACCTGGATGCGTTCTGGGAGCTGACTGACGAGTTCATGAATGCAGTCCTGTTCATTCTCATCGGCATCGAACTGCTGGTGATCAAGACCACACCGCAGAACCTGCTGATTGGCATCGCTGCCGTGTTGATTGTGCTGGCTGCGCGGTTCGTCAGCGTCGCCGTGCCGGTGTCACTGATGCGGTATTGGCGCGAATTCAGCCACGGCGCCATACCGATACTGACCTGGGCCGGGTTGCGCGGTGGCATATCCATCGGTCTGGCATTGTCCCTGCCGCTGTCACCACAGCGCGATCTCCTGATCGGTGCAACTTACATGGTGGTTGTGTTCTCGGTGCTGGTGCAGGGCATGACACTCAACCGCGTGGTCGGCCATTACGGAAAAAAGGCCGCTGGCTGAATGCGGGGCTGCAATTCAGCCCGGACTCGCGGGCGCAACCGGCAGGATATCTAGATGGTTGTCGTCAGCGCCCGACGCCGGGTTTCCGAGGGTGTTTCGCCAAAGCGCGCGCGGTAGCACTTCGCAAACTTGCCGAGGTGATTGAAGCCGCAGGTCAGCGCGATGTCGGTCACGCTGCGGCCGCCGACGGCGCCAGCCAGAAGTCCCTGGTGCGCCAGATCCAGGCGGTAGTCGCGCAGATACTCCATGGGCGTTGTTTGCCGGAAGCGCCGAAACCCCGCCTGCAGGGTTCGTTCGCTGACACCGGCAATCCCGGCGAGATCGCGCAGCGTGACGGGCTGGTCCGCATTGCTCCGGATGTACTGCTCGACATTGCGGATATAGCCCGGTGCCGGACCCGTACGTTCGGCATCAAGCGCTGCGCTGTGGTTGTGTGGCAATTCCATCATCACCAGGCTGATCAGCGTTCGCTCCAGCTGGCGGCAAACCGTCGGGCTGCTGACGATGCCGGCGGTGCGCTGTTCAAATTCGCTGCACAGGAAGTGCAGAAAACGCCGCAGCCCGGGGGCATTGCCGGTGCCCGGATCTGAATGCTGTTCAAAGTACACGGGAGCGGGGACGCGCTGTCCGGTGGTCTCCTCAAGCCAGCCATGCAGCAGTGTGGAGGGTATGCGCAAGGTCAGGTTCACTTCCCCGGCGACGAAACGCATCGTGGCTGGTCCGGTCGGGTTCATGGCGCGGATGATCTGCGGGTTCAGTGGTCCCGTGAAGCCGTCCTGGCTGAGTGTGCCGGCGCCATGCAGCAGGACGAGAAAAAGATAGGAGTCATCCGGGTGCGCTTCGATCTGTACCGCTGCACCGTAGTGCAGCGCGTGCATCGAGACCTGGCCGATGCTGGCGCTGCAGTGGCGGAAGGCCACCTGGGGCCGTCGTGCCGTGGGTATTACCGTGTGTGGCCACAGGAACCGGGACAGGTGATCACGGGCCGTGAGCAGGTCAGCGGTTTCCAGCACCAGCTGGCCTGGCAATGGCATGCCGGCCGGCGGCACGGGCCGCAGGCTGCCAAAGGGCTCGTGTGTAATGTCGTCCATTCAGGCCTCGATGCAGCGGGACTTTTGCCGCTGACGCAGGGGATACTAGCGCGGAGCGGGCGGGTGTGGTCCGCTCCGGCTGCTTCGGCCAATGCGGCTGCGCAAACCGTATAACGGGCGGACGGACCGCTTTGTTAATAATCGCCTCTCCCCTGAAGCACAGCAGGACATATGACCATGGTCGAGTCGGTATCCAAGCCGGGCGCAGTCGCCGGGTCCAGTTCGCAGGCAAAGCCGGGCCGGGCGCTGGATCCGCTCGATCTGTTCGATATCCGTTCCGAGCTGACTGAAGACGAACTCCTGGTCCAGGATACCGTCGCCCGCTTCGTCGACGACCAGGTACTGCCAATCATTCGCGAATGCTTCGAGCAGCATCGTTTCCCGCAGGAACTGGTCAAGGAGATCGCGGGACTCGGCCTGCTGGGGAGCAGTATCGAGGGCTACGATTGTGCGGGGCTCAACAGCGTCGCCTACGGCCTGATCTGTCAGGAACTGGAGCGCGGCGACAGCGGCCTGCGCAGTTTCGTTTCGGTACAGAGCAGCCTGGTCATGTACCCGATTCACAGCTTCGGTTCGGAGGCGCAGAAGCAGCGCTGGCTGCCGGCGATGGCGCGCGGCGAGGCCATCGGCTGTTTCGGACTGACCGAGGCGCACGGTGGTTCCGATCCGGCGAGCATGAAAACCCAGGCGAAGCGCCAGGGTGGCGACTGGGTGCTCAACGGTTCCAAGATGTGGATCACCAACGGCACCATCGCCGATGTTGCGGTCGTGTGGGCCAATACCGACGAAGGCATCAAGGGCTTTCTGGTCGAGCGGGGCATGGCGGGGTTTGCGGCCCCCGAGATCGAAAACAAGATGTCGCTGCGTGCCTCCGTGACTGCCGCGCTGTTTTTCGACAACGTGCGCATTCCGGAGGCCAATGTGCTGCCCGGTGTGACCGGTCTGCGTGGCCCCCTGAGCTGTCTGACCCAGGCCCGCTATGGCATCAGCTGGGGCCCGATCGGCAGCGCCCAGGCTTGTCTGAAGGAGCTGCTGGCGTATACCGAGAGCCGGCGTCTGTTTGGCAGTCCGCTGTCGCACAAGCAATTGATCCAGGTACGTCTCGCCGACATGGCGCGGCGCATCAGCACGGCCCAGCTGCTGGCGCTGCGTCTGGGGCGGCTCAAGGATTCAGGTCGCCTGCACCCCACCCAGGTATCGCTGGCCAAGTGGAACAACGTGCGGATGGCGCTCGATATCGCAAGGGACTGCCGCGACATGCTGGGCGGCGGCGGTATCAGCGCCGAGTATGTGCCGGTACGGCATATGCTGAACCTCGAGAGCGTGATCACCTACGAGGGCACGGAATCGGTACACCAACTGGTGGTTGGCAAAGAGCTCACCGGCGTCAGCGCTTTCTGAGCAGGCTTGTGTTTCAGCCGACCGGGATCGACTATTGCGATAGTCACCCGGGAGGCGACGCCGTGGAACTGCAGGAGACCAGGGATCCGCACATCATTGCCGGCTGGGCCGTTGCCGTGGCCCAGGCGCTTGATGCGCGCGGCCTCGACAGCCGGGCCATCTTTGCGAGCGCCGGCATCGACCTCGCAGCCGCACGCGTTCCCACCACCCGTTTTCCTGCCGCCGCCATGAGCCGCGTCTACGAGCTGGCAGACGCGGCCACCAACGATCCCTCTTTCGGACTGTCCATCGCCGAGTTCGTACACGCGACCTCGCTGCATGCGCTGGGCTTTTCGCTGCTCGCGAGCAGTACGCTCGAATCCTTCTGCCGGCGCGTCGTGCGCTATTTCCGGCTGGTCAGTACCAATGCCGACTGCCAGATGGAACGCACGGCCACCGAGTACCGCCTGGTCATGGCGGCCACCATCGACCGTCAGCAGTACTACCCGCAGGATGCCTGGATGGCCACGGCGGTGCGCTTCATGCGCGAGATCTACCGGCCGGACTTCGCGCCCCTGTCCGTATGTCTGTGCCGGCCACGGCCACGGGAAAAAGTGCAGCGATTCGAACAGTTCTTCGGTACCACGGTCGTCTACGGCTGTCCGTCCAACAGTCTGATCCTCGATCTGCGCGACATGAGCGTGGAGCTGCCCGCCGCCAATGCCGAGCTCGCCCGGCAGAATGATGCCGTGGTCATGGCACTGCTGGCGCGCATGGACCGCGACGACATCATCGCGCGCGTGCGTGCCCTGTTCATCGAGTTGCTGCCGTCCGGTGAGTGCAGCAAGGAGAAGGTTGCGGCGCGTCTCAACATGAGCGACCGGTCACTGCAGAGCAAGCTCGCGACGCGCAACACGAGTTACCGGAACCTGCTGAACGAGACCCGCCGGGAACTGGCGCAGCTCTACATCCGCCAGGGGCTGCACTCGGTCAGCGAGGTGACCTATCTGCTGGGCTTTGCAGATGTCAGCAGCTTCTCCCGGGCATTCCGCAGCTGGGAGGGGCTTTCCCCCAGCGAATACCGGGACCAGTCCCTGGGCCGGCGACCGGGATTGGCGGTCGAGTAGCCGTCGCTCCGGGCTGGTCCAGGTGACCAGATCGCCCGCCCGCCGGGGCTTCGTGCCCCGCGGCTGGAGGTTCCGGCTCGGCCGATTTGAAAAAACCCGCCGGCCCGCATACACTTTGCGGCCCTCGCCGAGGGCTGTCCGGTTTTCCGGGTCCAGCCGAGGCATTTAGTTACAGGTGTCGAATGGGCACGTTTTCTGCCAAATCTCATGAGGTGCGGCGCGGCTGGTATGTGGTAGACGCCACAGGTCAGACGCTCGGTCGCCTCGCTTCCGCGGTGGCTTTCAGGCTGCGCGGCAAGCATAAGCCCGAATTTACGCCGCATGTCGATACGGGCGATTACATCGTCATCATCAACGCGGCAAATATCCGCGTGACTGGCAACAAGCTGAAAGACAAGCTGTATCGCCACCACACGGGTTACGTCGGCAATATGAAGACGATTGCCCTCGGCAAGATGATGCAGGAGCACCCGGAGCGCGCCATTACCAAGGCCGTGAAGGGGATGCTGCCCAAGAACAGCCTCGGCGCGGCAATGCTGAAGAAGCTGCGCGTGTTTCCCGGTTCAGAACATGAGCATGCAGCCCAGCAGCCGGAAGTACTGAAGCTCTAACCCCCAAACCAGACCCAGCAGGCACCACCACAGATGGCTACTCAGTCCACCCAGTTTTATGGCACCGGCCGCCGCAAGGCTTCCACCGCACGGGTATTCATTCGTCGTGGCAATGGCGAGATCACCATCAATTCCAGGCCCATCGATGTGTTTTTCGGCCGCAAGACCGCCCGCATGATCGTCCGGCAGCCGCTGGAGCTGACCAAACTGGAAGGCCAGTTTGACGTCAATGTGAATGTTGCCGGCGGCGGCATCACCGGCCAGGCCGGTGCAATTCGCCACGGCCTGACCCGCGCGCTGATGGCTTACGACGAGAGCCTGCGCCCCCAGCTGCGCAAGGCCGGCTATGTGACCCGTGATGCACGTGAGGTCGAGCGCAAGAAAGTCGGTCTGCGCAAAGCCCGCCGTGCAACCCAGTTCTCGAAGCGCTAGTTCTCGACCGGTCTATAATGCGTCCCACCCACTGGGGGATCGTCCAGCGGTAGGACATCGGACTCTGACTCCGAGAACCTAGGTTCGAATCCTAGTCCCCCAGCCAATATGAAACGGCCCGCATGGAGCGGGCCGTTTTTTTTTCATCTGGCAGTCGCCGGCAGTTCAGCGCCGGTCCATGCGCTTTATGCCACTGTCGTCTGCCAGGAGAATCACGTCGGCTGGCCGGTTGGCAAAAAGTCCTACGGTAACGATGCCGGGAACCTGGTTGAAGCGGGTTTCAAATTCCACCGGGTTGCTGATCTGCAGGTTGCGTATATCAATGATGTGGTTGCCGTTGTCGGTAACAAAGCCCTCCCGCCAAACCGGCTGCCCGCGCACCTTGAGGAACTGTCGGGCAACCCAGGACCGGGCCATCGGAATTACCTCGACGGGCAACGGGAACTGGCCGAGGGTGGCTACCCACTTCGACTGGTCGATGATGCAGACGAACTTCCGGGAGGCGGCTGCCAGGACTTTTTCGCGGGTCAGGGCGCCGCCGCCGCCCTTGATCAGGTGGAAGTGCTTGTTGGCCTCATCCGCGCCGTCCACATAAAGATCCGGATCGCCCACATCCTCCAGTTCGCTGACCGTCAGCCCTCTGGCGCGCAGGCGTGCTTCGGTTGCCCTGGAGCTGGCGACGATCGCGGCGAGGTCATCCCGATACCGGATCAGTTCATCGATGAAGTAATTGACAGTGGATCCGGTGCCAACGCCGAGCGTCATGCCGGGCTTGATGAATTCAAGGGCGGCCTGAGCGGCCTGCTGCTTTCTGGCGGCCTGTTCCATGTGCGTCTCCGCAACTGTTGCCGGCCGATTATAGGTATGCAGCGCGGGAAGGGGGTACAAAAAAAAGTGCCCGCCGAAGCGGGCACCGATTTCGCGCGTTATCTTCTTTCGAAGATCGGCCAGAAATCTTTTCAGATTTCTGGCCGGCGTTTAGCAACTAACGCTTTTTCTTTGCGGCCTTTTTCTTGGCCTTCTTCTTGGTCTTAGCAGCAACTTTTTTCTTGGAAGCTTTCTTCGTAGCCATAGTTTCAGTCTCCGTGTCGAGGTAGACGGGGCTGAGTATATACAAGAGTTTGCAGAATTCCAGCAACCGGGGTGATTTGGTTCTCATTCGGGTCAAGGGGCATTTCGCTGGTCGGAGACCCGCAGAGACAGTTTTTTACTCCTGTTGTGGTCCGGAACGGCAACTGAAACAGCCCGCATCAGTCACGACTGCTTCAAGTTGCACATCATGTTCCTGGTGAGGAACAGCTCCGATCTGCTGAAATGCATAAGCCAATCCGATGAAGTGTGGCCGGCGAAAATTTGCGCGCAGCGCAAGAAATGCCAGCGTCCGGTCGTAGTAACCACCGCCCATGCCGAGTCGATAGCCGTTTGCATCGAAGCCAACAAGTGGCGCAAGAATTACATCCATCTCGCGCGCGCTGCGCCACTCGTCAGCACTGCAGGCCGGTTCAGGAATGCCGAAGCGGTTGCAGAGCAGCTGGCTGTCGGGTGCAAAAGGCGCGAAGCGGAGCCCGGTTCCCGCCATTACGGGAAGAAAAACTTCACGTCCGCGCCGCCAGGCTGCGCTGATGACCGGAGTGCAGTCGAGTTCGCCGGATACCGGCAAATACAGGGCCAAACGCCGGCTGCGGGCCAGGACCGGCAGGCGCCAGACCCGGGCGGCGACCCGCCGGGCTGCCTGGTGCATCTGGTCTGGAGTCAATGCGCGGCGCTGCGCCAGCAGGCGCTGGCGGTACCGTGATTTGGAAGGTGCCTTGCCGTTCGTCATGGATAAGGAAGGTGGCCCCTCCCGCCTGTGCCGGTGCGGCCTGCTGCTCACCGACCGGGAGCATCAGGTGGAATCAAACGCGGCAGAGAAGGCTTCCCGCACGAGGCGGTCATGCACAGACTACCGACAGCCTGCGATTCCGAAAGCACGATTAAGGGTCGAGAGACCAATCAAGCCGCTGTCGAACACCGCAGGAGGGACCGGCTCCATTATAGACACGGGCCCGAATAAAAATATGTGACGTGTCAGAGGTCGAGCTGACGTCCGGCCTGCAGTGCGCCCTCAATGCGCTCGCGCATGGCCTGCAGCCGGAGCTTGGCGTTGCCTTCAAGGCTTTCCCCGATGTTGCGCGAGCGCAGCAATTCATTGGCCATGTTCAGCGCTGCCATCACCGCAATCCGGTCGAGGCCGATCACCTTGCCGCTGTCGCGGATCTCGCGCATCTTGGCGTTAAGCAGTTCCGCCGAGTTCAGCAGGGCAACGCGTTCACTGACGGGGCAGGAGATCTGATACTCCTTCTCGAGGATCTTGATGTTGACCTGGGTAGAGGCTTCCAGTGTCATGATCCGTGCTCCATGGCCTTTAGTCGTCCGACCATCGCCTCAACCCGCGAACGGACCTGCTCATTTTTCTGCAAGAGTGTGGCGCGCTCGGCGATCAGTGTGTCCTGGCGCTGGCGCAGGGAGCGGTTTTCATCCTTGAGCTGGTTGGTGATCAATACCAGTTCATCAAGGCGCCGTTCGAGGCGCTCGAGTTCACGGCTGAAGGTCTTTTCAAGGGTGTTGCTCATGGAACTCAATATAGTGTCAGCCTGCTGCAGCGGTCAAATACCGGCAGGCCGCCTCCCGGTGCCGGGCCTGATGCTAGGATAGGCTGGCTATCCGAAGTTGTTAAAAGTCCCGACTGTCGTTCAGATTGTTTCGCTGTTTCAATACCACTGATTTAAGGCCTGGTTCAGCCATGACGGCCAGCAATTCCTTGTCTTTCGATGTCATAGACGACGCCCTGCGGCGCGCCGGGGCCGTCACGGAACCGGCCGAGGCCCATGGCAGCCTGTGCGGGCTCGCCTGTGTACTCGGTGCCGATGCGCAGTCGTCGTGGCTCGCGGATACCCTGACAACGGCCGAGGAGCCGGATCTGCCGGCCGAAGAAATCGGTGAGGGTTCTGCCGGCATTCAGGAAGCGGCGGCGTTGCTCGGCGGGCTGGCGGCTGCCAGTACCAGAGCGCTGGAGGCTGGCGACATGAGTTTCCAGCCGCTGCTGCCCGCGGATGACGAGCCGCTCGAGGAGCGTACGGCGGCGCTCGCTGCCTGGTGCCAGGGTTTCAACTATGGCCTGGCGCTTGCGGTGCGTTTCGGCGATGCCGACGAGGCCGTCCGGCATGAGGCCATTGCGGAGATCGTGCGGGATTTTGCGGAGATGTCGCAGCTTGGCTATCAGGAAGACGAAGGCGACCGGGATGCGGAGGCTGACTGGGCGGAGCTGGTTGAATATGTCCGCGTGAGCGTACAGCTCGTCTTTGAAGAGATGGCGGGTGTCCGGCAGCGTGTAGCCACCGCTGTACGCCACTGAAGTTCGGACAATGAATCCCGGGGAATTCAGCCGCCGTCGCCGGCAACTGATGCGCATGATGGGCAAGGGAAGTATTGCCATCCTGCCAGCCGCCCAGCCGCGCATGCGCAACCGCGATGTTCAGTATCCGTACCGGCAGGACAGCGACTTCTATTATCTGACTGCCTTCAGCGAGCCTGAGGCAGTGGCGGTTCTGGCGCCGGGGCGGGCCGGCGGCGAGTACCTGTTGTTCTGCCGTGACCGCGATCCGCAGCGCGAGACCTGGGACGGGACCCGTGCCGGCCCTGCCAATGCGGTCAGCCAGTTTGGCGCGGATGAGGCATTGTCCATTGGCAAGGTGGACGACATCCTGCCGAAGATCATCGGCGACAGTGAGCGTGTCTATTACACGATGGGCGCACACCCGGAGTTCGATCAGCGCCTGACGGGCTGGCTGTCCGCGCTCAGCTCGCACGGTAGCGCGGCCGCGACGCATACGCCGGATCAGTTCATTGCCATCGACCATTTTCTGCACGATCTGCGGCTCTACAAGAGCCGGGAAGAGCTTCTGGCGATGAGGCGGGCGGGGCGAATCGCCGTTCAGGCGCACCGCCGCGCGATGAGCATCTGTCGGCCTGGCCTGTACGAGTACCAGGTCGAAGCGGAGTACATGCATGAATTCCACAGCCAGGGCGGGCGGCCATCCTATCTGCCGATCGTCGGTTCCGGACCCAACAGCTGCATCCTCCATTACCATGCGAACAACCGGAAGCTGGAGGATGGTGATTTGCTGCTGGTCGATGCCGGCTGCGAGTACGACTACTACGCGTCTGATGTAACTCGTACCTGGCCGGTCAACGGGCGATTCACTGCCGAACAGCGAGCCGTTTATCAGGTTGTGCTCGATGCGCATGAGGCGGCCATCGCCGAGGTCCGCCCGGGTAATCCATGGAACCAGCCGCATGAGGCGGCTGTGCGCGTGGTGACGCAGGGACTGAAGGACCTGGGTCTGCTGGAAGGCAGTCTGGCCAATCTGCTCAGGACGCGTGCCTGTCAGCGGTTTTTCATGCACCGTACCGGGCACTGGCTGGGCATGGATGTACACGATGTCGGCGACTACCGGATTGCCGAGGAGTGGCGTGTGCTGGAGCCCGGAATGACGCTGACTGTCGAACCTGGCATCTACATTCCGGCCGGCAGCCGCGGTATAGGCAAACAGTGGTGGAACATCGGCGTGCGGATTGAAGACGATGTGCTCGTGACCAGGGACGGATGCGAGGTCATGACCCGTGATCTGCCGGTCGACCCGGATGCGATTGAAGCCATGATCGGCACGGCAGCCCGATGACGCGATGGAAGCCCTATGAAGGACTATAAAGTCTGGGTGCTGGCCCTGGCCCTGTTCCTGGTCGGCGGGGCATTGTTTGTCTACAAGTGGCAGGGGCTCGGCTATCCGCTGCTGCCTGATGAACAGACACGTATCTGGACCGTCGAGGCCACGCTGAAGTTCGATGCCGGCCCGGCGCCGGTGCCGGCCAAGGTCACGCTGTACGTGCCCGCGCTGACACCAGGCTTTGCCATTCTCGACGAGAATTTCGTCTCGCGCGGGTTTGGCTTCACGACCCGCTATGTTACGGGTGGCCGGCAGGTGCAATGGGCCGTCCGCCGGGTCAAGGGTGAGCAGACGCTGTATTACCGGGCGACGATCTACAAGGATCCGCTGCAGGCTGAAAGCGATACCACACCGCCATTTCCGGCGCCGCCCCGGTTGCGTGAGCCGGAGAACATCGCCCTGCAACAGTTGCTGGGGCAGATACAAAGCCAGTCGGCGGACCCGGCCTCGTTCACTGTCGAGTTGCTCAAGCGGCTGGCGAATCCCGGTACGGACCAGAATGTCCTGCTGCTGCTCGGATCCGGGACAGGGGTTACGGCGCGGGCGGCCACCGCGATCACCGTACTGGCGGCGGCGCAGATTCCGGCCCGGCTGCTGCGTGGTGTCTACCTGGTCGACCGGGAGCAGCAGGCGCGCGTGTTGCCCTGGCTGGAAGTACACGACGGCGAACGATGGATCTACTTCGATCCGGCCACCGGTGCCCAGGGACTGCCGGACAATTTCCTGATCTGGTGGCGAGGCTCGGCACCTCTGTATACGCGAGACGGCAGCGGCAAAACGGAAGTACAGTTTTCAGTCCAGCGCAACGAGGTCGACCCGGTGCTGGTTGCCGAGCGCAGGGCCAACGCGTGGCAGTCACGGATTGCAGACTTCTCGATGTTCTCTCTGCCCATACAGACCCAGGCGGTCTATGGCGTGCTGCTGATGATCCCGCTCGGCGCGCTGCTCGTGGTGTTTCTGCGCAACATCGTCGGGGTCACGACTTTCGGCACCTTCATGCCGGTGCTTGTTGCGCTGGCCTTTCGCGAGACTGAAGTCGTGGCGGGCGTGATCCTGTTTTCACTGGTCGTGGCACTGGGCCTCCTGTTCCGCTTCTTCATGGAGCATCTGCGCCTGTTGCTGGTGCCGCGCCTGGCCTCGGTGCTGATCATCGTGGTGTTGCTGATGGCGCTGATCAGCATCGTCGGCCACCAGCTCGGTCTGGACATGGGCCTGTCGGTCGGACTGTTCCCGATGGTCATCCTCACCATGACCATCGAACGCATGTCCATCGTCTGGGAAGAGCGCGGTCCCACCGAGGCGATCCAGCAGGGTGTCGGCAGCCTGTTTGTCGCCGCACTGTGCTTCAGCGTGATGGATATCGGGTTTTTCAAGCATCTGTTCTTCGTGTTCCCCGAGCTGTTGCTCTGGCTGCTGGCCATTACCCTGCTGCTCGGCCGTTACAGCGGCTACCGGCTGTTCGAACTCGTGCGCTTCAAGTCATTTGCGGACCGGGCGCCCTGATGTTTGGCCTGGCAAAACGGCTGTCGGCCAGCGGGGTACTCGGCATCAACGCGCGCAACTGCCGGTACATCCTGCGGCATAACCCGCGTCACCTGTATCCGTTGGTCGATGACAAGCTGGCTACCAAGCGCCTGGCAATCGCGGCGGGACTGCCGGTGCCGGAGCTGTATGGTGTCATCACCAGTCACCACGATGTGCGGCGACTGCCGGAACTGGTGGCCGGGCATCGTGATTTCGTCATCAAGCCGGCCCATGGCTCGGGGGGCGACGGGATTCTCGTCGTCTCTGCGCGGGTCAGGGACGGCTCGGCATACCGGCTGGTCGACGGTACGATCATGGATGGTGACGATATCGGTCATCACCTGTCGAACATGCTCAGTGGCCAATACAGCCTTGGCGGACACAGGGATATCGCGCTGATCGAGTACTGCGTGAAGTTCGATCCGATCTTCAGCGAGTGTGCGTATCGCGGCATCCCGGACATCCGCGTCATCGTTTTCCGCGGCTATCCGGTGATGGCCATGCTGCGACTGCCGACGCGCAGGTCGCATGGCAAGGCCAACCTGCACCAGGGGGCGGTGGGCGCCGGACTGGATCTTGCGACCGGCAAGACCATTTGCGCCGTCATCGGCAATTCGGTGGTTACCGAACATCCCGATACCGGAGCGGTGATTGCCGGCCGGCAGATCCCCCGCTGGGAGTATCTGCTGGATTTCGCCGCACGCTGTCATGAACTGACCGGACTCGGTTATCTTGGCGTGGACATCGTTCTCGACCGTGACCTCGGGCCGATGCTGCTGGAACTCAATGTGCGGCCGGGGCTTAATATCCAGATTGCAAACCGGTGTGGATTGGGCGACCGCCTCAGGGCGATCGAGGCCCGGCCGGCCGGCGTCGGCGTAAAAGAACGCGTAGCATTCTCCATGGGACCCCTGCTGCAGCCGGCAGCTGTGGCAATTTGATCAAGGCAGGACGATGGCGCATCAAACCCCGCTCTATGCTGACCATGTTGCCAACGACGCCCGGATTGTCGAATTCGGCGGTTGGGACATGCCACTGCAGTATGCATCTGCGCTCGCAGAGCATCACGCTGTGCGCCAGTCATGCGGCATCTTTGATGTCTCGCATATGACGGTGGTTGACCTGACCGGTCCGGACAGCACACGTTTTCTGATGCGGTTGCTGGCCAACGATCCGGGCAAGCTGCGCAGTACGGGGCAGGGGCTTTACAGCTGCATGCTCAACGATGCGGGTGGTGTCGTCGATGACCTGATCGTTTACCGGCTCGGCGACAACGTGTACCGGCTGATCATCAATGCCGCAACGCGCGTCCAGGACCTCGGCTGGATGGCACGGGTTGCGGACCGCGATGACATCGTGATCCGTCACCGCGACGATCTGCTGATGATCGCCGTGCAGGGACCAAAGGCCCGTGAGCTGGCCGCCCCCCTGCTGGCGGAGGAGTTGCAGGCTCCGGCGCTCGCGCTGCGGTCCTTTGAGTGTGTGCGTCATGATCACGTGTTTGTGGCGCGCACCGGATATACGGGTGAGGATGGCTTTGAAATCGTGTTGCCAGCTGAAGCGGGAGTGGCGCTGTGGCGGGCGCTGGCTGCCGCCGGTGCGGTTCGCTGTGGGCTCGGTGCGCGGGACACCTTGCGCCTGGAGGCGGCCCTCAACCTCTATGGTCAGGACATGGATGCGGGAACTTCACCGCTGGTTTCGGGGCTCGGCTGGACGGTTGCTTTCGAGCCGGCCGACCGCCAGTTCCGTGGCCGTGCAGCACTGGAAAAGCAGAAGGCCGAAGGCGTCAGCGAAAAGCTCACCGGTCTGGTGCTGGAGGATCGCGGTATCATGCGCCACGGCCAGCGGGTGATAACCGCGGCCGGCGAAGGCATTATCACCAGCGGTGGATTTTCGCCGACGATGGAACGCTCGATTGCGCTGGCGCGGTTGCCGGTTGCAGCGACCGGTTCCTGTCAGGTTGATATCCGTGGCGTGCTGCGCAAGGCGCGGATCGTCAAACCGCCGTTCGTACGGCTCGGGCGCATTCTGGTTGACGACGCGCCGGTTCAGAAATAGTTGCAGGGAATACAGACAGACATGACCCAGATACCGCAGCAGCTCAAATACACCGAGGACCACGAATGGGTCCGCGCCGAGGCCGATGGCTCGGTCGTGATCGGTATCACTGACCATGCCCAGCATCAGCTTGGCGAACTCGTTTACGTGGAGCTGCCGGATGCGGGGCGGACGGTGACACGCGGTGATGCGATGGCCGTGGTCGAATCCACCAAGGCAGCATCGGATGTCTATGCGCCGCTGGCCGGTGTCATCGTGCAGGGTAATCCGGCGCTGGCTGGCCAGCCGGAGCTGGTGAACACCGATCCCTATGGCGAAGGCTGGCTGGTCCGGTTGCGTCCCGCTGATGCAGCAGCTCTCGCTGCATTGCTGGACAGTGCGGCCTACGCACAACTGCTGGCTGCCGAAGACTGAGACGACCTGTAAACGACAGGCAGAATCACAAACAGGATTACAGGAAGCGGCGTGCCATTCATTCCACATACTGACGACGACCTGGCCGTCATGTTGCAGACGATCGGTGTCGCCGATATCGACACCCTGTTCGACGAGATTCCTGCGGCGCTGCGGATTTCCAGCCTGCCCGGCGTACCGCCGGGCCTGTCGGAGGCTGCCGTTGCACGTCTGATGCGCAAGCGGGCGGCGCAGAATGCCGACAGCCTCTGTTTTCTCGGCGCCGGTGCCTATGAGCACCATATCCCGGCGGCCGTATGGGAACTCGCCACGCGCGGCGAGTTTTATTCTGCCTATACGCCCTATCAGGCCGAGGCCAGCCAGGGCACTTTGCAGCTCATATACGAGTATCAGTCGATGCTGGCCGGCCTGGTCGACCTGGATGTTTCCAATGCGTCCTTGTATGACGGTGCGACCGCCTTTGCCGAGGCCTGCCTGATGGCGGTGCGTGCCAGCCGCAACAATTCGCGGCGGGTCCTCGTGGCCCGTTATCTGCATCCGCTGTGGCGCAAGGCGGCCGAGACCTTGCTCAAGGGGCAGGCCGTCGAACTGGTTGAAATGCCGGCTGTCGACGGACACACCGATCCGGATGCACTGACGAAACTGGATGGTCAGGATTTCGCGGCAGTGTGCCTGCCGTGGCCGAACTTCCTCGGCGGACTGGAGCCGGTCGATGCGCTGACCGACTGGGCGCACGGCCGCAACATGCTGGTCATCGGCGTCTGCAATCCGGTCGCCCTCGGACTGCTCAAGCCGCCGGGCAAGTGGGGTGCGCGGGGTGCGGATATCGCCTGCGGTGAAGGACAGCCGCTGGGGATTCCGCTGGCCTCGGGCGGTCCCTATTTCGGCTTCATGGCCTGCCGGCAGGCACTGGTGCGGCAGATGCCGGGCCGGATCGTTGGCCAGACGCTGGATATCGAAGGGCGCCGCGGCTTTACGTTGACACTGCAGGCGCGCGAGCAGCACATCCGGCGCTCGAAGGCGACCTCAAACATCTGTACGAATCAGGGTCTGATGGTGACGGCTGCCACGATCCACCTGTCCTTGCTTGGCAGCGAGGGATTGCGGCGCGTGGCCGCGCAGTGTCATGCCAATACCCGCTCGCTGGTCGGCGCACTGACCAGCCTGGATGGTGTGGAGTTGCGCTTTGCTCCGTACTTCCACGAGGCGGTGCTGAAGCTGCCGCAGCCTGTTGCGCCCGTGCTGGCTGAACTCGCCGATGCCGGGATTCTCGGCGGCTATGACCTGGGCGCTGATTTTCCGGAGCTGGGTCAGGCGGTGCTGGTGTGCGCCACCGAACTGCGTACCGCGGAAGATATTGCGGCCTATCGTCAGGCGCTGGCAGGCGCACTGGGCATGGCGGCAGCCGCATGATGCGCGAAGAGCTGATTTTCGAACAGTCCCGGCCAGGCCGGCGTGCGCCCACACATGCGCCGGCGACTCTTGCTGCAATCGACGATCTGCCGGCGTCCATGCTGCGTCAGGAGCCGCCATTGCTGCCCGAAGTTTCGGAGCTGCAGGTCGTGCGGCATTTCACCCGGCTGTCGCAGCTCAATTTCTCCATCGATACGCACTTCTATCCCCTGGGTTCCTGCACGATGAAGTACAACCCGCGGGCATCCAATACCCTGGCGATGCTGCCCGGCTTCCTCGCGCGGCATCCGCTGGAGCCGGACAGCCATGCCCAGGGCGTACTTGAATCCCTGTTCGATTTGCAGGAATTGCTGAAGGCCGTGACCGGCATGAGCGGTGTATCGCTGACGCCGATGGCGGGCGCACAGGGCGAGTTTGCCGGCATCGCGATGATTCGTGCCTATCACCTGGCGCGCGGCGACACCGAGCGCACGCAGGTGATCGTGCCGGATGCCGCGCACGGCACCAATCCGGCCACCGCGACCATGTGCGGATGCGAAGCGATAGAAATCCCGACCGGGCCGGACGGTGATGTGGATCTCGATGCCCTGCGCCAGGTGGTCGGACCGAAGACCGCTGCGATCATGCTGACCAATCCGTCCACGCTGGGAGTATTCGAGCGCCGCATCAGCGAGATCGCAGAAATCGTTCACGCGGCAGGCGGACTGCTTTATTACGACGGTGCGAACCTGAATGCGATCCTCGGCCGTGCGCTGCCGGCTGGCATGGGCTTCGACGTCGTGCATATCAACCTGCACAAGACCTTCTCCACGCCGCACGGTGGCGGTGGGCCCGGCTCGGGAGTCGTGGCGGTGAATCAGCGCCTGGAGCCCTTCCTGCCGATTCCGATCGTGGGCAAGCGCGATGGCGGCTACGTGTGGCTGAAGGAAGCAGACCGCCCGCAAAGCATCGGCCGGCTGTCCGGCTTCATGGGCAATACGGGCATTCTGCTGCGCGCCTACATCTATATGCGCCTGCTGGGCGCGGAGGGCATGCGCCGCGTCTCGGGGTACGCGACACTCAATGCGAACTACCTGTGTGCCCGGCTGGCATCCGCCGGCTTCACGATCGCCTATCCCCGGCGGCGGGCCAGTCACGAGTTCATCATCTCGCTGAAGGACGTTGCCCGCGATACCGGCGCCACGGCGATGGATTTTGCCAAGGCGCTGCTCGACCGCGGGTTCCATGCGCCGACCACCTATTTCCCGCTGCTGGTTCCGGAGTGCCTGCTGATCGAGCCGACCGAAACGGAGGCCCGGCAGGAACTCGATGCCTTCGTGCAGGCGCTCACCGAAATCCGTGATCTGGCTGGCCGTGATGTCGGCGAGCTGAAGCGCGCGCCGCAGACCACGCCGGTACGGCGACTCGATGATGTGCGCGCTGCCCGGCAGCTGGACCTGACGTGGCAGGGCAAGCCCAGAACCGTCAACTGATTCCACGCGCCACAGGCGCCGCCCGGAGAGTGAAGATTTGTCAGCCCTGATCTGCGGTTCCATTGCCTACGACAACATCATGGTGTTTCAGGGGCGCTTCAAGGAACACATTCTTCCCGACCAGATTCATATCCTGAACGTCGCCTTTCTGGTGCCGGAGCTGCGCCGCGAGTTTGGCGGCTGTGCCGGCAACATCGCCTACAACCTGAAACTGCTCGGCGACGAGCCGCTGATCATGGCCACGGTAGGCGGCGACTTCGGCAGCTATCGGAACTGGCTGGATCGTCACGGGATCGACTGCCGGTACATCCTCGAGTTGCCGGACACGCTGTGCGCGCAGGCCTACATCACCACCGATCTGGACGACAACCAGATCACGGCCTTCCACCCCGGTGCGATGAACCACGCGCACCTCAACCAGGTGCCTTCCGGCGCCGGCCTGAAGCTCGGCATGATTTCTCCGGATGGGCGCGACGGCATGCTGCAGCATGCGGAGCAGTTTCATGCCGCCGGCGTGCCCTTCATCTTTGACCCGGGGCAGGGGCTGCCGATGTTTGGCGGCGAGGAGCTGCGCCGTTTCATCGAACTGGCAAGCTGGGTGGCGGTCAACGACTATGAGTCCAGGCTGCTCAGTGAACGGACGGGCTGGAACGAGGCGGAACTGGCCCGCCATGTCGATGCGCTCATCGTGACGCGTGGTGCGCAGGGTTCCACGATCTGGTCAAAGGGCGAGAGCATTGTGATTCCGTCCGTCAAGCCGCCGGCGTTGCTGGACCCGACCGGCTGTGGTGACGCCTATCGCGCCGGACTGCTGTTCGGCCTGTCGCGTGGTATGCCCTGGGCTGAAACAGGGCGCCTGGCCGCCTTGCTCGGCTCGATCAAGATTGCCCATCGCGGCACACAGAACCACCAGTTCAGCCCGACATCACTGGCGCAGGAGTTTCGTGCGGCGTTCGGGCATGCACTCGGCATCTAGGTTATGTGCGCTGATCCTGTGCCTGGTGGCGCTGCCGGCACTTTCAGCGGCCAACGATTCCGCCGCTGGCGCCTGGCGCAACACCATCGAGGGCATTTCTCCCGCAGTGGTTTCCATCCAGGTGGACGAGACACGCGCCTTCGATACCGAATGGAATGAATCCGGCCAGGCGACCGGTTTTGTGGTCGATGCAGAGCGCGGCCTGATACTGACCAACCGACATGTCGTCACCTCGGGGCCAGTGCGTGCAGTCGCCATCTTCACCAACCAGGAAGAGGTTGAACTGACTCCGGTGTATCGTGACCCGGTACACGACTTCGGCTTCTATCGCTACGACCCGGCAGCACTGAAGTACATCCGGCCCAAGACCCTTTCGCTCAAACCGGCTGCCGCACAGGTCGGCCGTGAGATCCGCGTGGTCGGCAACGATGGCGGTGAGCAGTTGTCGATCCTGTCCGGGACCATTGCCAGGCTGCGTCGCGAAGCCCCTGACTATGGCCGGGGCAAGTACAACGACTTCAATACCTTCTACCTGCAGGCTGCATCCAGCACTTCGGGCGGCTCATCGGGCTCACCGGTGATCGACATCGATGGCAATGTGGTGGCGCTGAATGCCGGGGCCAGCAACGCCACCGCATCGAGTTTTTTCCTGCCACTCGATCGCGTGCAGCGGGCACTGACGCTGCTCCGCACAGGTCAGCCGGTCCCGCGCGGTACGCTGGGGGCGATATTCAGCTATACGGCTTTCGACGAACTGCGTCGCCTGGGTTTGCGGGAGGCGAGCGAAACGGCGGTGCGGCGGCGTTTTCCCGATGGCATCGGCATGCTGGTGGTCAGCGAGATCCTGCCGGGAACGGCGGCGGCCGGGGTACTGCAGGTTGGGGACATTCTCGTCAAGGTGAGTGGCGACTACGTGTCGGAATTCGTGCCGCTCGATGATGCGCTCGATGCGCATGTGGGCCAGCCGGTCGATCTGGTCGTCGAGCGTGGTGGTCAGGTCATGAGTCTGCGCATGGCGGTGCAGGACCTGCACCAGTTCAACCCCGACGAGTATCTGCAGTTCGGCGATGCGGTCGTCAACAACCTGTCCTGGCAACTGGCGCGCTATTTCAACCGCGCTGCCGAAGGCGTGTACGTGGCCAACCCCGGCTTCACGCTGGCAGCGGCCGGCATACCCCGTGGTGCGGTGATCGTTGCCGCTGGCAGTGAGGTGATCAACACCATCGACGACCTCGAGCAGGTGCTGGCGGGCCTTGCCGATCAGCAGCAGGTCGCACTCCGCATCATCAGCGTCGAGGAACCCGGCTCCAGCCGGCTGCGCGTGATCCGCATGGACCGGCGCTGGTTTCCGGCGGTGCGCTGCCACCGTGACGATGTGCGTGGCGAGTGGCCGTGCAGGGATCTCGCTGCGGGGCCGCCGGCCCGGCCACCGGAAGGCGGCACCGCAAGCCTGGTTCCGCAGCGCGACCCGAGGCTCCGCCGGATCGCCCCCTCACTGGTGCTGGTCAACTTCGATATGCCGTATGTGGTGTCCGGCGTGTCCGAGCAGCATTACTACGGCACCGGCGTCGTGCTGGATGCAGAACGGGGTTTCGTGGTCGTCGACCGCAACACGATTCCCGAGGCCATGGGCGATGTGCGGATCACTTTTGGCGGCACACTGGAGATACCGGCACGCGTGGTCTTCGTGCATCCCGTGCACAACCTTGCGCTTCTGGCCTACGACCCGGCGCTGATTGGCGATACGCCGGTGAAGTCCGTGCGCCTGAACAGCACTGTCCCGGAGCCCGGCGACGAGCTGTGGGTAATCGGCCTGCGCGGCGGCGACAAGCTGGCGGCACAGCCGACGACATTTTCGTCGCTGGAACCGGTGAGCTATCCACTCTCCCGCACGATGCGTTTTCGCGAGAGCAACCTGGAAACCCTGGCGCTGGTCAGTCCGCCCCGCGACGTCGACGGTATGGTGACGAACCGCCGGGGTGAAGTGGTATCGCTCTGGTCGAGCTTTGCCTGGCAGGGTAATGGCCAGCTGCGGCAGGAAAATCGCGGCATGCCCGCCGAGTATCTTGCCGAGCTGCTCGAAATCGCCCGCAGCGGCCAGACGCTGCATTCCCTGGAAGTGGAATGGGCGCAGATGCCGCTGGCTGATGCGCGTCGGCTGGGTTTGCCAGCGGACTGGGCGCAACGCATTGCCGGGCAGGATCCTGAACGCCGTCAGATCCTGGGTGTCACACGCACCGTGGCCGGATCGCCGGCGGCGAACCTGCTGCAGCCGGGCGATCTGCTGCTGACCATCGATGGCGTGGTGGCGACTCGCTTTCGTGAAGTCGAGCGGCTCACACAGAAGCCAACGGTCGTGGTGGAGGTGCTGCGCAACAGTCAGGTACTCGGTATCGACATTGCCACGGTACCGCTCGACGGCACCGGCATACGTCGTGCGCTGCTCTGGGCAGGCGCGCTGTTGCAGGCGCCGTACCGGGATATGGCGGCCCAACGCGGTGTCGAGCCGACCGGCGTGTACGTGTCGTACTTCGCTTTTGGTTCACCGGCTTCGCGCCATGGCCTGCTTGCCGGACGGCGGATTACGGCCGTGGATGGCAACGCTATCGCCGACCTGGACCAGTTCATTGCCGTGGTCGGCGGCAAACGCAACCGCGACTCGGTGCGTCTCACGACTGTTACCTGGAATGGCCAGGTCGAAGTGCTGACGCTCAGGCTGGACGACACCTACTGGCCGCCATACCAGATCGTCTGGCATGACGGCCAATGGCATCGCGAAGCCTTGCTACATTGACGGATCTGGTTTCAGCGCAGCGAACCGCGTGCGCCAGTCGGTCACCGGCGAACCCTCGACTGTATTGACCTCAAAGGTCCGGTTGAGCGCTTCAGGATATTTCAGCGCCTGTACGCAGATGGTGGCCAGGTCTGATCGTGCGATGGTGGTCTGCCCTGCAGACTTGTCGCCCTGCTCGATGACAAAGGCCTTCTGGCCGGGTTCGCCATTCCCCAGTCCGCCCGGGCGGATGATCGTGTAAGGCACACCGCTGGCGCGCAATGCGTCCTCCCCCTTCAGCTTCCAGATGAGCACGTCGCCGAACATCCGGTTCAGCGGGTGGTCTTTCTGGGTTACCGAGCGTGAAGAAACGAGCACAAACTGCCTGACGCCGGCAACGGATGCCGCAACTGCCAGATTCCTGACCCCTGCGTAGTCGATCACTTCCGGCCGGGAAGGGCCTTTCGCACCCTTGGCGCCGATCGCCGAAATTACTGCATCTGCACCCTGCATGGCGGGTGTCAGCGTGGCCGGATCGGTCACATCGCCGGTGAAATAGCTCACCCGGTCGCCAAAGGCGGCCCTCGCCTTCACCGGATCACGGACCAGTGCGCGCACCGTGTAGCCCTCGCCCAGCAACTGACTGACAAGCTCTGTGCCGGTGCGTCCGGTAGCGCCGGCCACGAGTACGGTCTGCGGCGCTGCCGACATACTCGCGGTGCCGCTCGCGCAGGCCGCAAGGGCCAGGATGCAGGCACCGATCAGGACGATCTTTCTTGTCACGGACATGGGCAGATTCTCCATCAGATATGCCCGGAGCATATCCAACTGTGCCGGGCTGCGCGAGTCCCGCCGACGCGGGTATGATCAACGCATGAAACAGCGAAAACTCGGCAATACCGGCGAATCGGTGTCGGCGCTCGGACTCGGCTGCATGGGCATGGTGGGCTGGTATGGCCAGCGCGATGATGCCGAGGCACGGGCTACCCTGCATCGGGCCCTTGATCTCGGTATCAATCACCTCGATACGGCTGCCGTCTATCAGGATGGCGCCAACGAGCGCTTTGTCGGTGAAGCGATCCGCGGGCGTCGCGCCGAGGTGTTCCTCGCGACCAAGTGCGGCCTTTCGCGCACAGCCGACGGGCGTATTGCGGCCGACAACCGCGCAGCCACGATCCGTACCTCATGTGACGAGAGTCTGCAACGGTTGGGCGTGGAGCAGATCGACCTCTTTTATCTGCACCGTATCGATCCACAGGTGCCGATCGAGGACTCGATGGAAGTGATGGCCGGGCTGGTGCGCGCCGGAAAGATCCGCTTCGCAGGCATTTCCGAAGCGAATCCGCAGACCTTGCGTCGTGCCTGCCGCATACACCCGGTTGCAGCCCTGCAGAGCGAACTCTCACCGTGGACGCGCAATGCCTGCGGTACGACGCTGAAGACCTGCGAAGAACTCGGCGTGGCCTTTGTCGCCTACAGTCCGCTCGGGCGCGGCTTCCTGACCGGGGCCATCAGCAGTGTTGCGGATTTCCCGGAAGGCGATACGCGGCGCATGTTCCCGCGTTTCCAGGCGGACAACTTCGAGCACAATCTCGCCGCAGCCGAACGACTGCGGGAGCTGGCGCGCGGCATAGGCTGTACGCCTGCCCAGCTGTCGCTGGCCTGGGTCCTCGGCCAGTCGCAGGGGGTGCTGCCGATCCCGGGTACCAAGAAGCGGCGCTGGCTTGAGGAAAACGCGGCGGCGGTCGATCTGCAGCTTTCAGCGCAACAGCTGGCCGCAGTTGCGCATGCGATTCCGGAGGATCTGGTACAGGGTGAACGCTACCCGGAGAGCATGCTGGGCACACTCGATGTCTGAGCCCGGTCTGGCCGGCTGACCCCGGGCCTGTTGCAATCCATATCTGGCAAGGAGTATCCGACATGACGACACAGAGTGAGAAGATTGCCGGCGAAAGGCGTCGCCTGAAGTCGGTGCGGCAGCTGCTGACGACTGCCGTGGCACGCAAGTCCGGCGGCAACCAGTCATTCGTACCGTTCTATATCGCCCTGGGCGACTACATGGAAGCGGCCATGGAGCGTCTGCACGCCCAGGATGTGAAAATGGGCGACATGATCCGCCGCAAGCTCGTAACGATCGATGACAAGGCGAGGCAGGCACTCGACGAGTTGCACGAACGCCTGACCGGGAATCAGGCGCACCTGACGGTTTTCTCTGCTGCAAAGAGCGCACTGCAGAGTGAAGGCGCCGATGCGCTGGAGCGCTTCGAGCAGGCCAGTGCAGCCTACACGGCCTACATCATGGCCAATATGGGGCACCACGGCGCGACGACCGAGCTGGCCGCGAAGTTGTTCAGTGAAGCCGACTGGGCATACATGGCCGGCAGTACCGAAGCGGAGACCGCGCTGGAGCAGCAGCTCTACGCCAGGGTATACGCCCTGCTGCCTGCGGCGCTTGCGGATCTGCAGCCCGCTGCCGTCTGAAACGAGAGCGGCGACTGGACCAGGCCATGCAGATGCGGCTCGTCTTCCTCCTGCCATTTCTGGTGACGTTGCCCATGGTGCCCGTCGCTGCCGAAACGCGTGTCGGTGACACCATCGCCATCAGCGAGCCCGTCCCGGAAGACCTCTACGCCGTAGGCGGCAGGTTGCGGATCGATGGCCCGGTAACCGGCGATGCCGTACTCGCTGCCGGCACCGTTGCGATCGACGGCGATATCGATGGCGATGTGAGCGTTGCCGGCGGGCAGATCGGGATCTCCGGTGGTGTGGGTGATGATCTGCGGGCCGCTGGCGGCGATGTAACGCTGCGCGGGTTTGTCACCGACCATGCGGTAATTGCCGGTGGTGTCGTCAACATCGCCGAGGGCAGCGCCATTGCCGGGCGCGCCTGGATTGCAGCCGGTACGCTCGAAATGGCGGGCCAGATCGGCGATGACCTTCGGGTGTTTGCCCGGACTGCCATCATCACCGGCCAGATCCAGGGTAATGTCGAGATTACGGCGCAGGAGATCCGCATCGAGTCCGGCGCCGCCATCGGCGGTCATCTGGTCTGGCACAGCGAACAACCGCCGCTGATTGCCGAAGACGCGCTGATCATGGGCGAGGTGGCAGGGGTAACGGCGCCCGTCGATGAGCTGCCTGAAACAGCGGCACCGGCGTTTGGCGGCTGGGCACTCGGCCTTGCGATCATGATCGCTGCCGCCGGCGTGTTCTGGTTGAGCCCTGCGCTCGTCGAGCGTTCAGGCGCATTGTTGAATGCGTCGCCGGTGCGCACGCTTGTTACCGGCGCCATCGCGATTTCGCTGACACCGCTGCTGATCGTCGTGCTGTTCGTGTCGGTGTTTGGCTGGCTGTTCGGGTTGCTGTTGCTGACGGCGTACCTGCTGGCGGTGCTGCTGTCCGGACTGCTCGGCCTGCTGATGCTGGTACAGCTGATCCGGATCCGGATTGCAGCTCAGGAGCCGGTGCCAGCTGCGGGAAGGAGTCCGGCCTGGCGGGATCTGGTGCTGCTGTTGCCAGTGACGGTGTTTGCGCTGGTCGTGCAGTCCGTGCCGGTTCTCGGCACGCTGTTTTCGTTGTTCGTTCTGCTGGCAGGCTTTGGTGCGCTTGCATTGCTGGCCATACGGCGGAAGCCGGCAGCGGTATAGGTTCTGACCCAGGTGGAGAACTCCTCCGCCGGCATCGGCTTGCTGATCAGATAGCCCTGTGCCTGTTCGCAGCCGTTCTCTGCCAGCCAGCTCAGCCCGGCCTGTGTTTCAACCCCTTCGGCGATGACCTGCAGGCCCAGATTGTGGGCCAGATTGATCGCCGCGCCGACGATCGCCACGTCGTCCCTGTCGTCCGGCAGGTTGGTGACGAAGGACCGGTCTATTTTCAGCTCATCGACCGGCAGCCGCTTGATCAGCGACAAGGAAGAATAGCCCGTGCCGAAGTCATCCACTGCAATCCGGATGCCGATGTCGCGCAGGCATTCGAGGACCAGCGTGGCGTGTTTGAAGTCGAGTACAACGGCTTCTTCGGTGATCTCCAGGACCAGATTTTTCGCCGGGAGGTCATGGTTGCGCAGCAGTTCCAGAATGAAAAACGGCAGGTTCTTGTCCTGCAGGTCGCGGCTCGACAGGTTTACCGAGACCGGCAGGTCAAGCCCTTCCTCGAGCCACAGCCGGCATTCGCGGATCGCGGTTGCCAGTGCCCATTGGGTGATCAGCGAGATGTTGCCGGACTTTTCGGCGATGGGTATGAACTGGTCCGGCGTCAGGAATCCGAGCCCCGGATGCTGCCAGCGTACCAGCGCTTCGGCACCGCAGACCCGCCCATCCGGAAGCTGCACCTTCGGCTGCAAATAGAGCCGGAACTCGTCATGCCGGGCAGCCTTGCGCAAATCGCCGAGGATGGTCAGCTGACGCCGGTTCCGTCCGTCGTTGCCCTCCTGGTAGATGCGGATCCGGACGTCCGAGTTTCGTGCATCGTTGCGGGCCACGGCTGCACGCTGCAGCAGCTGCTCGGCGTCCGCCGCATGCTGCGGAAAGCTCGCAATGCCTACCCGTGCCTCGACACTCACATTGATGTCGCGCACCGAAAGGCCCCCGCCGAGCAGGCGCACCAGGTCCTCGGCGATTTCCGTTGCCTGGTCGACATCGCGACCGTCGAGCACGACAACGAACTGATCGCCTTCAATGCGGCCCAGCATGTGCCGCGCATCCAGCCCGGCACGCAAACGCTCGGCAGCCTGACTGCGCAGCGCATCGCTGATGTCGTACCCCAGTGACGAACCGATGTCGCTGAAGTTGTTCAGATCGACCAGCAGTACGGTAACGGGCTGTGCATTCGTTGCAGCGCGCAGGATGGCCGCCTCGATTTCATCGAGTGCCGAGAGACGCGTGGGCAGGCCGGTGAGTGCATCGAAGCGGGCATGGAAGGTGATGTGCTCTTCACGGTCGGCAATACTCTGTTGCATGGCGTTGAGCGCGCTGGCCAGTTCCGCGACTTCGCCCTTGCCTTCGACCTGAACCGCCTGGTTGTAGTGACCATCGCGAATCCGGCGGGCTGCCTGTACCAGTGTATTGACCGGGCGGGTGATCGTGCGGGACAGAAGCAGGCTGCCGAGAATCGCGAGACACAGCGCAATGGCACCAAGCAGCAGCACGGTGTAACGCAGGGTGCGGTACGGGGCCATGATCGTGTCCAGCGGTTCGGACAGCAAAACCTCGATGTCCGGCCGGCTGGAAATCAGCGGCTGGAGCAGCGCGAGGTGCTCGCCGTTGCCCGTCCTGATGCGCAGTGCGCGGTCGGCATCCGGGTCTGCCGTCGAAAGATCCTGCAGCAGTATTGCGCTGTCGAGTGCGTCGAGCGAGCTGCCGAGTATCGACGGACGGTCGTGCGCGCGCGCGAGCAGCGTGACGTCGAGACCTGTCAGCGCAGACAGGCGCTTCGCGAAGTCCTTTTCCACGAGTACGCCGCTGGCCAGCCATGCAATCGGCGCGGCCTCTCCAACCGGAACGGTGACCACTTCATAGGTGTGGTCGAAAGCCGTCATATGGGCTGGCACAGCCCCGTCGGTCATGGCGAGCCTGACCAGCTCCGGGTAGCGCAGTTCCCCTGCGCCGATCGGTTCCGTACCCGCGAGTACGCGGCCGTCTGCATCGAGGAGGAGGGCAAGATCAATCTCGGTGCGATAACGATGGGCGCCGAGCAGTTCGTTGATCGTGGCGATGTCCCGGCTCTTCACGGTGCCGCGGAACCGGGGATCTGCTGCGAGCACAGCGCCTGCAGAACGCAGCCGCGTATGGCGGCCGACCGAGAGCTGACCGGCGATGGTGGCTGCCTTGCGCAGGATCTGGTCGGCCCGGTTCGAGACCTCCCGGTTGGTGGTCAACAGTACCGCGCCGATGGTGCTGAACTGGGTAAGGACGACGAGCAGAGCCGCAAGCGCCAGGATTTTTGAACGGAGACTCCGCATGGGAGGCTAGTCGGCCCGCAAACGGGGAGCTTTATCGTCCCCGGGCCGGGAACGGGTGGCGGTCCGGATTTTTGCGACCTGTGTCTCATCGCTGCGTGCTATGCCCAAAAGAGTTGAAATCCGTTATGGTTGGCAGACAGGCAAAATCTGTCGATAAAGAACAAGTCCAAAACGCCAATCAGAAGCGGAGTTTTCGCGATGACCAAGACCTCGACCATGAAGCCATTTGCGCCAGGCGATATTTTTCTGGGCTGCACCTATTTGATGAACGTGCCGGGCGACGATCACGCCGGCGAAGGCCGTATCCTGCAGTTTGACCGCAACATGGTGCCGAAGGGCACGCTGTACACCGAGGGTACCAGCCACCTGATCATCAACCTGCGCTTTGCGCCGGACGGCACCCTGTGGGGCTTCGATCCTTTCGAATATGCAGTGGTACGTGTGTCCCCGGATGGCAAGCAGTTGCCGCCCGTCGATTTCGGCGTGCGCCCCTGGGGCAACGTGTGTTTTGCTCCCGATGGCAGCATCTGGCTGGGGGAGTACCTGAAGGGCGACAAGCCCTATGAGGGGGGCGACATGCGTCGCCTGCCCGGCACCAATTTCGTCGGCTATGGCCGCTTTGCGAAATTCGACGCGAACATGCGACCGGTTGCCGAATACGATGCTGAAACCGCGCCCTCGATGACCGGCTTTCACGGCGTGACGCATACCGTGATGCATCCGGATGGCAAGTCGATTGCCTACATCACCGATCTCGGCATGAAGGTGCACCGCTTCGATGTGGTCAACGGCAAGTGCCTGCCCGATCTCGTGACCTATCCCGGTGGACCCGAGTACATGCGCAAGTGGACCACGGGTGTGGCGTACAGGAAGGATGGCACGCTGTTGTTGCTCAGGGGCAGCTTCATCGACTTCATCAGCCCGGAAGGGAAGTCCCTGCGCACCATCGAACTCGACGAATATGGCTATGCGATGATCACGGCCTCGCGCGATGAGCGGCATGTGTTCACCACCAACATCTTCACCGGTGTGATGTCGAAAGTGGACCTGGAGACCGGCAGGATCCTCGGCCAGATCGACACGGGACTTGCCAAACCCCAGCGCAGCCTGGCTGGTATCGCCGAATATATGGCGTAGTGGAGGCTCTCAGGCGGCTACCAGTGTCCACAGCCAGAAACCGAGCACGCTGACCAGCAGCAGTGAGCCCAGCCCGTAGACGCCGGAGCGGATTGCCGCTGCCGGTTCAGCCCGTTTGTATCCGGTCACCATGGCGCGGGCAAGGTTTTCCCGGTCGAGCAGACTGGAAACAATGACCCCGCCTATATGCAGGCCGACGACCAGCATCCAGGTGTTGGCGAACAACTCGTGCAGTTCCTCAAGGGCATCGCCGCCGAACTCGTTATAGGTCGCGTAACCGCTGAGGCCGGTCAGTGCCGCGAGTACCAGTATTGCCCAGATGGCAAAGCTGCCAGCGGGGTTGTGACCGACGTAATGTGGACGATCTCCGCGCAGCAGTCCCCGCAGGTAGGCCGCCATCTCGCGCGGGCGATACATGAAGGAGCGGAACTGTGCGTAGCGGGTGCCGACGAAGCCCCAGATCAGCCGGAACAACAGGAGGCCGAGAACGGTGTAGCCAAACATCACGTGGAAGTTTCGCAAGCGCTCGCCGTCGGCCAGCAGCCAGGCGCCGGCGAAACTCGTGGCCAGCGTCCAGTGAAAAGCCCGTACGGGCAGATCCCATATCAGTGTCCTGGTCTGCATGATGATTCTCCTTCAGGGAACCTTGATGTCCCGTTCACGAAAACTGCCCTTGTCGGCTTCGCGATGACAGGCGCCGCAGTTGGCTGCGCTCCCGATCGCCGCTGACTTCCATTTCGCGGCTGCGATCTCGTCATGCTCACGGCGAAACCATCTGGTTTCGGTGATGCGCAAGGGTGCGTCGGTTGCCGCGGTACCGGTCTTGCTGCGCTTGGCGTTCTGGGTCAGGAACGCCTCGATGGTGGCCGCCGCTCCGGCATCGATGCTGGCGTCCGTACCGAAGTGATCCTCCAGTGATCCCATCAGCTGTTGCCAGGATTCAGCCGGCAGGAAGCGGGGTGGATAGGCGATATGACAGCTGCCGCATTCTTCCTGCCAGACCGGATTGGCGGGTGCCGGCTTTTTTGCGCCGTCTGCGCAGGCGACCGACGGCATGCTGATGACGGCCAGGTACAGGAGTGTGGTGCCGATGCGGCGGACGCCGGCGGACGCTTTCGAAGTGTTCATGGCCAAAGCTCCTCTCTTAACGTGTCAGTGATCGCAGCCAGGTGATGACATCGCCCTTCTCCCGGGCCGTACATTCGCGATCGAAAACATCCTTGCAATTGCGTTTGAACCACTTTTCCACCTTGGCCGGATCGGTCAGGCGCGCCGGGTTGCTGACCGGCGCCATCGGCTGGATCGCCTTGCCGGTCACGGTGTGACGCCCGGGATTGCGGGGGTCTGTGGTATGACAGGTGCTGCAGCTCCAGTCGCTGCCCTTGGTGCGAAACAGGGCTTCGCCGCGCGCAGCCGAGAAGCCGCTGAAGGACCTGTCTGCCTGTGCTGCAACCCTGATTGCCTCGAGCGGGTCGGCGGCCCGGGCCAGGCTGGCAGCGAGCAGCAAGGCTGCCAGTCCGCCGATCACTACCGTCTGTCTCATGTCCTGTCGCCCCGTGTTGCTGGTATGGGGCAACTGTAGACCTCGAATCTTAAGTGCTGCTTAAAGTCGGCCACGTGCTAGGCTCGCGCCGCTCCCATGCGTATCCAGACCCTCCGTGAACTCCTGCGCAGCAGCGGCGCCCGGCCGCGGCACGAGGCATTGCTGCTGCGGGCCTGGCTGCGCGGTCTGGCGCCGGATACCTGGGCGCACAAACCCGAGTCGGCGTTTCCCCGGTCACTGCTCGCCGCGCTGCCGGCCATTTCTGCCGAACTTGCCGCACTCGGGTGCGTGCATTCCGGGCACGCCGGGGCAGATGACTCCGAGCGCCTGCTGGTGCAGCTTGCCGACGGGCAGACAGTGGAAACCGTGCTGCTGCCGCCTGCCGGCGTTTGCGTCTCTACCCAGGTTGGTTGTGCGGTCGGCTGCCTTTTCTGCATGACGGGGCGTGAAGGCCTGCTGCGCCAGCTCGGCAGCGCCGAGATCGTCGCGCAGTTCGCACTTGCCCGTGCCCGGCGCAGCGTGCGTCGCGTGGTGTTCATGGGCATGGGTGAACCTGCCCACAATCTGGACAATGTGCTCGAGGCCATCGAACTGCTCGGCACTGAAGGCGGAATCGGCCACAAGGAACTGGTGTTCTCGACTGTCGGAGACCGCCGCGTGTTCGAGCGTCTGCCACAGGGCGTGGTCAAGCCGGCGCTGGCCCTGTCGCTGCATACCACGCGGGCTGTACTGCGAGCCGAACTGCTGCCGCGCGCACCGCGCATCGATCCCGCAGAGCTGGTGGAGCTGGGCGAAGCCTATGCGCGCAGGACCACCTATCCGATCCAGTACCAGTGGACGCTGCTCAAGGGCGTGAACGACGGCGACGATGAACTCGAAGGCATCGTGAAGCTGCTGGCAGGCAAATATGCGGTGCTGAACTTCATCCCGTACAACACCGTCGAGGGGCTGGATTTCGAGCGTCCTGCCATGGAGCGAGCGGCAGAGATGGCGCGCTGGCTGCATCAGCGCGGTGTGCTGACCAAGCTGCGGCGTTCGGCCGGGCAGGATATCGACGGTGGCTGCGGGCAGCTGCGTGCCCGGCGTATCGCCGGCTGACTACGCCGCGAGACGGGCGCCGTCGATCAGCATGCGGAAGTGTTCCTGCGTGGCGCGGATCTGCGCTTCAGCAGTTTCGGTCTGGTTGACCTGGTTGCGGAAAGCCAGATGTCCCGGATGCGCGCGGCTGTACCAGCCCAGGTGCTTGCGCGCGATGCGCACACCCATGTGTTCGCCATAGAAGGTGTGCAGGGCTTCAAGGTGTCCGAGCAGGTGATCGCGCACCTCGATGAGTGAAGGTGCCGGCAACACGGTACCGGTGGCCAGGTAGTGTGCAATCTCGCGGAAGATCCACGGCCGGCCCTGTGCCGCCCGGCCGATCATCACGGCATCGCAGCCGGTCTGCGTAAGCACCAGTTGTGCTTTCTCTGGCGTATCGATGTCGCCGTTGGCGATCACCGGTATGCCGATCGCGGCCTTCACGGTGGCGACGCTGTCGTATTCGGCTTCGCCCCTGAACAGGTCTTCGCGCGTGCGGCCGTGTACGGCGATCGCCGCGATGCCGGCCGATTCGGCGACGCGCGCGACGCTGAGGGCATTGCGCTGCCCGCGCGTATAGCCGGTGCGGATCTTGAGCGTGACTGGCACGGGTACGGCGCGGACCACGGCATCGAGTATCCGTCCCACCAGCAGTTCGTCACGCAACAGGGCAGAGCCGGCCGCCACGTTGCAGACCTTCTTCGCCGGGCAGCCCATGTTGATATCGATGATCTGCGCGCCCTGGTCCATGCAGTAGCGTGCGGCATCGGCCAGCTGTTGCGGATCATGGCCGGCAATCTGCACGCCGACCGGTCCCGGCTCATTGCTGAAATCCAGACGTTGCTGCGACTTCCGGGATCCGCGCAGGAGGGGATTGGCGCTGGTCATCTCCGACACGGCGAGGCCTGCGCCCAGCTGCCGGCACAGGAGCCTGAACGGCTTGTCGGTGACGCCGACCATCGGCGCGAGTATCACCGGGGAACTGAGCGTGTAGGGCCCGATCTGCATGCGCGAATTCTAGCGGTACTCGTGCTCTGCCAGCCAACGCCACTGGCCTTTGGCCAGCGTGCCGAGTTGCAGCGGGCCGATGGCGGTGCGGATCAGGCGCAGCACGCCGATGCCATGCGCTTCCAGCAGCCTGCGGATATGCCGGTTGCGGCCTTCATCGAGGACGATTTCCAGCCAGGCATTCTTCTCGCCGCTGCGAATCAGTTGTGCAGATTTTGCCGCCAGCCGGCCGTCCTCGCTGTTGATGCCGGCAACGAGGCGGTGCAACAGTTCCGCATCGGGCTGCGCGTTGATCTGCACGTGATAGGTCTTGTCGGGTCCGGTGACCGGATCGGTGATGCGCGCCGCCCACTCCGGATCATTGCTGAACAGCAGGAGTCCTTCGCTGGCCTTGTCCAGTCGGCCCACCGGTGCAAGCCACGGCAGTCCGGCAGCATCGAAACAACGATAGACCGTGTCGCGGCCCTTTTCGTCGGTTGTCGTGGTGACCAGTCCGCGCGGCTTGTTGAGCATCAGGTAGCGCTTTTCGGCTGCGACCAGCGGCTTCCCGTCCAGGGTCAGTTGATCGCGATCAATGACCACCGGAAATTCCGGATCGAGCACCAGACGACCGTTGACGGCAAGGCGTCCGGCACGCACCCAGTCCGCGGCGATCGTGCGCGAGGCCAGTCCCAGCTTCGAGATGCTGCGCGCGATACCGTGTTTTTTCAGTGTGGTGGAAATCGCGGTCTGATCCGGGCTACTTGAGCGCTTCGAGGTCCAGACCCTCGAGGCCGTCGACGCTGAGACGATTCTGCTTTTCCGCCTTGGCGCGCAACTGTTCCGGCGTCTTTCCGGCCACCGCCCGCGCGATCTCGTCGCGTTGCCCGGTGTAGTCGTATAGCGGCACGCCCCAGCCGCAGGAGTCCGAGATGCGCGTCACCTTGATGCGGATGAGGTTGCGGCACACCGGCTGCGGTGGGAAGGTTGCCAGCAGCGTGTTGAAGTCCGGATGGCCGCGCTCGATCACGCTGCCCTGCCCATGCAGGCGAAGAATGCGCGGTGCACCTTCGAAGGCGCAGAACATCAGCACGATGCGCCCGTTCTCCTTGAGATGCGCCACGGTTTCGATGCCGCTGCCACCCAGATCCAGCCAGGCGACCTCGTGTGGGCCGAGGATGCGCAGCGTATCCAGACCCTTCGGCGAGCAGTTCACGCTGCTATCGGCCGACAGCGGCGCGGTCGCGACGAAAAACATCTGCTGCTGGCGGATCCAGGCTGCCAGGGCGTCGTCGATTTGTTCGAATAGTCGTGCCATGAGGGTGCCGCATGAGGGTCCCGGAGCAGTTGATTATTGCAGTATTCTCACGGCTTCCATATCCGCACGGTTCGTGATGCGCGGATGCGCGTGTCATGCGTGGCCAGTGTCAGCTGATGAGCCCTCGCTGTCGCGACGATCAGCCGGTCCGCGGGATCTCCATGGAAACGTCCGGGCAGCTTGGCGAGCGCGGTAACGACCTGAACGTCGAGTGGCAAGACCGTCACGACTGGCGGCGCGGCCGCACGCTGCAGCCAGTCGGGGAAGGGCACCGGCAGTGAGAGTCGTCCCCTCGCATGCAGCATCTGGGCTTCCCAGAGACTGATCGCAGCCAGACACAAATCGCCCGCATTGGCCGCGCCGTCGAGAGCGGTTCGCTCCCGGGCAGTGAGTGCCGGGTCGCCGGTCAGCCACCACACCCAGATGTGGGTGTCCAGCACTGCCCTCAACGCAGGGCCTCGAAGTCCTCGTCACGCAGGACCGATTCGCCGGGTTTTGCCGAGAGCTTGCCGCCCATAATCCGCAGCTGTTCCCAGGGCTTCATTCCGGCCATTTCGGCCGACGGCGACGGTTCCAGCTGGGCGACGATCTTGCCACGCCGCCGGATCGTGACCGGCCGGCCGGTCTTCTCGACGCGGCGCACGATCTCCAGGCAGCGCTGCTTGAACTCGGTGATCGAAATGTCCATTTCCAGAGTGTAAATGGCCATTTTGGTGCTGGCAACACGGGAATCCCGCCGGTTGTGATGGATTTGCGGAAATGTGGTGCCAGAAATGCTGTGCAAGAGCAATTGATTATTCGGGATCCAGTGGGCGATTCGCCGGAATCTCCTGCGTCAACCTGCCGTTGCCAGCACCCGGTCGCCCACAAAGGGATTGCCCTGCCGTTCCTGCCCGAAAGTCGAGGTCGGCCCATGGCCGGGTACAAAAGTCACCTCGCTGCCGAGCGGCCAGAGCCGGCGAGTAATCGACTCGATCAGCGTGGCGTAGTCGCCGCCCGGAAAATCGGTGCGGCCGATGGAGCCGGCGAAGAGCACATCGCCGACGAAGCAGACCTGTGCCGAGCGGCTGAAGAACACCACATGTCCCGGCGTGTGGCCGGGACAGTGATAAACCTCAAGCGTTTCGTGGCCTACCTGTACGGTGTCGCCCTGCTGCAGCCAGCGATCCGGCTCGAAGGTGTCCACCTGTGCGAAACCGAAGTTGCGCGCCTGGTCCGGCAGGGCTTCGATCCAGTAGCGGTCGCCTTCGTGGGGACCTTCGATCGGCAGCGTGTAACGTCTGGCGAGTTCCGCGGCGGCACCGGCATGATCGATATGGGCGTGAGTCAGCAGGATCTTCGCCAGCTCTACATTGTTCTCCTGCACGCCAGCCAGGATTTCATCGAGGTCGCCGCCTGGATCGACGACCGCCCCCTGCATGGTTTCGGTACACCAGATGACCGAGCAGTTTTGCTGAAATGCCGTCACCGGAATGATGAGTACCTGGAGACTCATGGGCGGTTTGCCAGGCCGTGTGGCTGATCCGCGCGTGGCTGCGTGAGGATAGGCGCGTAGTGCCAGACGAACAGGCTGAAGCTCGCAATCCACAGCAGCCCGGAGCAGGTGTAGGCGAGGGTGCTGCCGGTTGTGCTCAGCGGGCCAAAGGCCCTGAGGAGCGCAGAAAAGCCGAGCAGCACATAGGCAAGCTGGGTGATGCGCGCCGCGTGCAGGGGTCGCCCGGTATGTCCCAGCGCCACGCGCGTCATCATGCCGAGGATGACGCCGCCGATGCCGCCCACGGTCAGTGCATGCAGGGCGGCGGTTTCCGGGACGGGCAGTCCCGCTGCTGAAAGGCCCAGCAGCAGAAAACCGAGCCCCAGCCACGCGTAGGCGACATGCAGCACCAGCAGCAGCGGTTCTGCTGCGGTCGCGAGTCCACGCCAGCCGGACAGCCGCAGCACATGGGCAGCCCCGGCGCTGATGCACAGCACCGCCGTGACAATGCCGTCGGGCGCAAGTGCCTGACTGAGGCCGGCCGCCACGGTCAGCGGGACGATGCCGGTTTCCAGCCAGTCCCTGGCGCCAGGCAGCTTGCTTGCACCGCGCATGCGCAGCCAGCTGCCGGTGAATCCGGGGATGACGCGGCCGCCGAGGACGGTGATCAGCACGGCAAGCAGGTAGACGAACAGGCGGGCCACGATGCGCTGCATATCCGCAGCGGATTCCTCGCTGAGGGAGCCGATCGCCGCGACATGGTAGAGAACCGTAAACACGGTCAGTGCCCAGACGATGGTCAGCACGCCGTAGTTGCGCCGGTTGCGTGCGCCGACGATCTCGCGTGTGACCAGTAGGCCGAGCAGCACCGGGAAAAGCAGGTCGAGCAGCATCGTCAGCGTTGCCGGCAGCAATCCGCTGTACAGCATCGCGGCCCGGCCACACAACCAGCCAAGGACCAGGCAGACGAGCAACGGGCCCCGAATGGGTGGTCTTCCAGTCCAGTTGGCCCCGGCGGTGAGAATGAAACCGGCCATCACCGCGCCGCCAAAGCCGAGCCCCATCTCATGGGCATGCCAGAAAGTGGACCGGCTGGCTTGCACCGGCCATGGCGACCCATTGATGGCCAGCAGCCACAGGGCCATGCCCAGCACGGCCAACAGACCGGCCAGCAAGAAGAAGGGCCGGAAGCCATAGCTGAAAAAGGGACTTGAGCGGAACATGGCCTATTGTCGCGTGCGCCGCCGAATTTGCCAAAGTACACTCGTGTCACGATTGCAGGTGCCGGGTCGCGTGTTTGCCTCAAGCTGCGCTGTGCGGTGCCGACAGCCTTCTGTGGAGATCCGGCCAGGCATTGGCCTTCTGTGCCTTTGGGGAGTGGCTATGCAACTCGGAATGATCGGTCTGGGCCGGATGGGTGCCAACATGGTGCGCCGTCTCATGCAGCGCGGCCATGAATGCGTGGTCTTCGATGCCAGTGCCGATGCCGTCAAGGCGCTGACTGACGCGGGCGCAAAGGGCGCAGCCTCGATCGACGAGTTCATCGCCCTGCTCAGGCCGCCGCGCGCGGTATGGATCATGCTGCCGGTGCCGGTTGTCGAAGGCGTGGTGAAGACTGTCGCCACACACCTTCAGGCCGGCGATACCCTGATCGACGGCGGCAATTCACCGTTTGAAAATGCCATCCGGCGGGCTGAAACACTCCGCCCGGCGGGCATTCACTTTGTAGACGTCGGCACCAGCGGCGGTGTCTGGGGTCTCGAACGCGGCTACTGCCTGATGATCGGCGGTGCGCGCGAGGCCGTGCAGCGGCTGGAACCGGTCTTCCGTGATCTCGCGCCGGGTCGCGGCGAAATCGAACCGGTCGCTGGCCGCAGCCCGGATGACCCGGCCTCCAAAGGTTATCTGCACTGTGGCCCGCCAGGTGCCGGTCATTTCGTGAAGATGGTGCACAACGGCATCGAGTACGGAATGATGGCGGCCTATGCCGAGGGCTTTAACCTGCTGCGTCATGCCGGTGCGGGCCGCTCGGATGGTCCGGGTATGCCTGAGCATCCCGAACGTTATCTCTACGACTTCGATCTTGGTGCCGTCGCCGAACTGTGGCGGCGGGGTAGTGTGGTGACTTCATGGCTGCTCGACCTGACGGCCGCATCGCTGTCGGAGGATCCGCAGCTCAAGGGCTTTCAGGGCCGCGTCTCGGATTCCGGCGAGGGTCGCTGGACATTGAAGGCTGCCATCGACACCGCGGTCCCCGTGCCGGTGCTTTCAGCCGCACTCTATTCGCGCTTCGAGTCGCGCAGCGAGGCAGAATTTGCCAACCGCCTGCTGTCGGCGATGCGCTTCCAGTTCGGTGGCCACAAGGAACCCGGCAAGTGACCGAAAAATCCGATGCCGTGGTGCTGCTCGGCGCGACCGGAGACCTCGCCCATCGCAAGATCTACCCCGCGCTCGCCGCGATGGTCAAGCGCGGTTCACTCGATGTGCCGGTGATCGGCGTGGCGCGCTCGGGCTGGGGTCTGGAGCAGTTCCGCGATCGTGTCCGCGACAGCCTGGAAAAACGCACGGGCAGTGCTGATTCGCCGGCGGCTTCGAAGCTGATCGAACAGTTGCGTTACGTGGACGGCGACTACCATGAGCCGGCGACTTTCGCGCGACTCAAGGAAGCGCTGAAAGATGCGAAGCGTCCGCTCTTCTATCTGGCCATTCCACCCAGCCTGTTCGGGCCGGTGGTCAAGCTGCTGGGCGAGTCTGGCTGTGCCGAAAATGCCCGCGTCGTCGTCGAGAAGCCCTTTGGCCGCGATTTCGCATCGGCCAAAGAGCTGAACAAGACCCTGCACCAGGTATTCAGCGAGTCGTCGATCTTTCGCATCGATCATTTCCTGGGCAAGGAGCCGGTGCAGAACCTGCTGTATTTCCGCTTTGCCAACTCCTTTCTCGAACCGATATGGAACCGCAACTACATCGAAAGCGTGCAGATCACCATGGCCGAGACCATCGGTGTTGAAGGCCGTGGCAAGTTCTACGAGGAGGTGGGCGCAATCCGCGATGTCGTGCAGAACCATCTGCTCGAGGTCGTTGCCAGTCTGGCCATGGATCCGCCGGTCGGGTACTGGGGCGAGGCGCAGCGCGACGAGCGCATCAAGGTGCTGCGCGCGATCAGCCCGTTTTCCGGCCAGAGCCTGGTGCGCGGGCAGTACCGCGGCTATCGCGGCGATACCGGTGTGGCGCCCGATTCCGAAGTCGAAACCTACGCAGCGATGCAGCTGCACCTGAACTCCTGGCGCTGGCAGGGCGTGCCCTTCTTCATCCGCGCCGGCAAGTCGCTGCCGGTTACGGCCACCGAGGTGATGGTGATACTCAAGGCGCCACCGCAGCAGGTGTTCGATGAACCGGTGCCGCCGCAATCCAATTATTTCCGTTTCCGGCTGGGACCGGATCAGGTCGCGATCGCGGCCGGCGCGCGTACCAAGTCGCCTGGTGAGCGCATGGCAGGCGAGGAGGTCGAACTCTACGTCTGCAATTCCACCAGTGAGGCCAAGGAAGCCTATGAACGCCTGATCGGAGATGCGATGGGCGGCGACGCGACATTGTTCGCCCGCGAAGACAGCGTTGAGGCGGCGTGGGCCATCTGCGATCCGATCATCAACACCGGCGGGCCGGTGTATCGCTATGAGCCCGGCAGCTGGGGTCCGCGTGAGGCCGACCGCATGGTTGCGGCCTCCGGCGGCTGGTACAACCCCAGCAAGAACGGGATCGGGCGCGGCGCCTGACCGCTCGCTTCGGGAAATTCGGGTGCGGCTGGAAGTTGAAAAAACCGTGGCAGAGGCGGCCGCAATGGCCGCACGGCTGATCGCCACCGTACTCGGTATCGGCATCGCCCGCCGCACGCGTGCGACCCTGGCGCTCAGCGGTGGCAGTTCGCCGCTGCCGATGCTGGGTGAGCTGGTGCGCCAGCCGCTTGACTGGAAAGCGATCCATGTTTTCCAGGTTGACGAGCGGATCGTGGCACGCGGTGACGCGGCGCGAAACCTGACCAATATCGAAGAGATGCTGGTCACCAATGGTCCCTTGCCGCGCCGGAATCTGCATCCCATGTGGGTCGATCGCGCCGACCTGCTGGGTTCGGCGGCGGAATATGCCAGCGGGATCGAGCAGCTGGCCGGTGTGCCGGCAGTTCTCGATGCGGTGCATCTCGGCCTGGGTACTGACGGGCATACGGCTTCGCTGTTTTCCGGTGATCCCGCCCTGAAGGTGAAAGATCGCACGGTTGCCATCACCGGTGAGCATCATGGTTACTCGCGCATGACGCTGACCCTGCCGGTGATCAATCGTGCGCGGAGCATCATCTGGTTCGTGACCGGAGCCGACAAGGCTGGCGTGCTGGCCGACCTCTATGCCGGCGGTGCGCCGTTTCCGGCTGCCCGCGTGGCACGAGTGCGCGCGGTGGTGGTCGCCGACAGCGCAGCTGCGAAGGATGCCAGCGCCCCGAAGAAGCGACGCACAAAGCCAAAGTCAAAAGTGGTGCCGCTGCGCCGCCGTTCCTGAGTGGTGCAGCGCCAGAAGGATGGTCCGGGTCAGTGCGGGCGCTCTGCTGCGCGATGCCGGAAAAGCAGGATGCAGGCCACCATGAAGAGCAGCAGTACAGCTGATGCCGAGTAGCGGCTGAGGGCCAGGCCGCCTGCTGCAACGGGCTTGTCCAGAAAATCACCGACCACCGCGCCAAGCGGCCTGGTCAGGATGAATGCGGTCCAGAAGAGCGCGGTGCGGGATAGGGTGGTCCGGAAATATGCGCCCGCCACCATCGCCAGCAGCGCGCCGAAAATGATCGCTGCTCCCACGTAGCCGAGGCCGGCGGTATCTGCGGTCCAGTCACCCAGTGCAGTGCCCAGCGTCTGCGAGAACATGATGGTCAGCCAGTAATGGACCTCTGCCCGAGGTGTGCTGACGGTATCGATGGATATGGAGCCGAGATCGCGATGCCAGACAAAGAGCGAAGCGATCAGCAGGGCAAACAGCAGCGATGAGCCGCCGGCATAGCCGATACCCATGGAGCGGGTGACATAGTCGGCCAGCGTCGTGCCCACGGTGGTCGTGGCAACGATGGTTAGCCAATAGAGCCACGGATTGAATCGCGTGGCGACGATCTGGGCAAAGACGGCTACGACAAACAGGGCGGCAAAAATCACGGTGCCGACCAGGTAACCCAGGTCCATCGACATTGACACCGCATCGCCACCGGTTTCGCCGAGCGTGGTGGCAGCGATCTTGATCAACCAGAACACCAGCGTAACTGCCGGAACCTTGCTCACGGCCTGATTTCCGCTGTTGTTCATTCCGCATTTTCTCCAGGCGTATCGGTAGACTGCACAGACTGCCGGTTAGACGCTGCACATGCCGGAATCAATCCCCGTTGGTTCAATGCTATCGTGATGCTGCCAGTGTCTGGTGCGTGCGCGGTCGACAATTGCCGGATAGCAGGGGGTAGGGGCTTTTGAAACGGACAGACAATCTCGATGCGTGGATAAGCCGACTGTACGCTCATCCCGAACTGTTGCGTATGGGTCATAACCAGTCGGCTGAGGATCTCAACCTTGGTCTGGGCTGGATCTATTACGGCCTCGCCAGGCTCGTGCGACCCCGACATGCAGTGGTGATCGGCTCGTGGCGGGGTTTTGTGCCGATGGTGATCGCGAGGGCACTTCAGGATAACCGGGATTCCGGTGAGGTGACGTTCATCGATCCTTCGCTGGTCGATGATTTCTGGAAGGATCCGCAACAGACGCAGCGCCACTTTGCCGACTTTGGCATCGACAACATCCGTCATCGGCTGTGCACGACCCAGCAGTTCGTCGGTACGGATGCCTGGCGCCAGATGGCGGATATCGGCTTGCTGTTCGTCGACGGGTATCACACGGCTGAGCAGGTGCGGTTTGATTACGAGGCCTTCGCGGACAAGCTGGCGCCGCGAGCCTGCGTGCTTTTTCATGACAGCATGGGCGAGCGCAGCTCCCCGATTTACGGCCCGGACAAGACCTACCAGGTCACCGTGCGTGACTACATCAGCGAATTGCGCCGGGACCCGGCGCTGCAGCTCCTGGACCTGCCCTTCGGCACCGGCCTCACTGTATTGCGTCGCTGTGCCGGAGCAAACGAGGAGCCCCTGTGTGAAGGGCTGGCAGGGAGAGTCTGACGGAAACTATCCCGTCGAGACTGTCCCGAAAAATATGCACCGTCCTGTCGCTGCTGTTTTCTGCATGCCCGAGGAAGGGCATCTCAGACGCCTGTTGCCGATCATTGCGGGACTCAGTCGTCGTGGCATCGAGCCTTGCGTGTTCACGCATGCCCGCTTTCAGCCGCAGGTCGTCGGTGCGGGTGGCAGGCTTGTGGATATCTTTTCCCGGTATCCGCTCGCTGCAGCAGACGATGAGTCTCGTCCGATTCCATGCCGCTATGTGAGTTTTGCCGGACATTTCGGTGTACAGATCATTCGCGATGTCCGCGCTTTGGCGCCATCGCTGGTCATCGCGGATACCTTTGCGGTAATCGGCCGTGTCGTAGCGACGGCACTTGGCGTGCCGATCGTCAACGTTTGTGCCGGACACAACGTTGAGCCGGAGCGGTTCATGGCCGTACTGGCCGAAGATCCGCGGGTCGCCGTGGCGCCGGCCTGCTACCGCGCCGTCGAGCGGCTGCGTACCGTGCACGGATTTTCGGATGCGTCGCCGTTTTCCTATGTCTCCGGACTCAGTCAGTACCTGAACGTCTACTGTGAGCCATCGGCCTGGCTGGAACCGGTGGAGCAGAGGGTCTTCGAGCCTGTGGCCTTCTTCGGTTCACTGCCCTCGATCGGGTATATCGAACGACGCCGGCTGGTACCGGATTCGCCTTGTTTCCCCGCTGATGCACGCCGCAGGGTCTATGTGTCCTTCGGTACCGTGATCTGGCGCTATTACGCGCGCGAGGCGCTCGCCGCTCTCGCTGCAATTGCGGACGCGATTGCCGGGATGCCGGACACTGCTGCCGTGATCAGTTTTGGCGGCGCCGACCGGCCCGCCGAGGAACGGCAATTACTCGAAAAGGCCAACGTGCAGCTCAGGACGCGGGTTGACCAGTGGGCGATCCTGTCCGAGGCCGATGCATTCATTACTCACCACGGGTTGAATTCGACGCACGAGGCCATATTCCACCAGGTACCGATGTTGTCCTGCCCCTTTTTCTGGGATCAACCGGCACTGGCTGCGCGCAGCAAGGCCTTTGGTCTGGCGGCGCACCTTTCGGCACCACCGCAAGGACCAACCACGGCTGAAAAGGTCAGGACAGTGCTCGATGGTGTACTGGGTGACCCGGTGCCGTACCGTGACCGCCTGGCAGAGGCCCGGCAGTGGGAGCTGGAGACAATGGCCACGCGGGACGTGGTGCTGGACCGGATTGTCGCGCTGATTGACTGAGCAGGGTACCGGCCAAGCTGGTGGCCGGTACCCGCTGATTCAACCGGCCGCCAGCCGTCGCAGGGATTCCGGCAAGCTCACCGACTTGCCGCTGGCGGGGTTGATCCAGACGATCTTGGCGCTGCCCTCGGCATGGAGTTTTTCATCGCCCTGCAGCCGCAGTTCGTAGAAAGTCGGCAGGCTGGAACGTCCGGCCTGGCCGGCAAACAGTCGCACCTCGACCGTGCCCGGATAGTTGAGCGGTAACAGGAAGCTGCAATCCGCATGGACGATGACCGGCGCCTCCTGCTTTGGATTGCATTGATAGCCGACCGTCTCCAGCCATTCAACGCGCGCCTGCTCCATGTAGCGGAAGTAGATGGTGTTATTGACGTGCTCGTAGGCGTCCATGTCGCCCCAGCGGATGGCCTGAAGGCTGACGTGAACGAGTTTTCGCGGATGTTCCATGGTCAGTTTTGTCGCGATGCCGGGGGATAGGCGCCCAGCGCAAGCAGCAGGCCGACGGCAACCACGATGGCGATTGCCGCGACCGCCAGCATCGGGCGATAGGTGCCGAGCATATCGAAAACCCGTGCGTAGATCAGTGGAGCCAGACCCGAACCCACCGTGAAAAATGCATAGATGCCGCCGAATACCGCGCCATAGTGGCGGGTGCCGAAGTACCGGCTGGTCAGATAGGCCAGCAAGTCCAGCTCGGCGCCGGCCGCCAGTCCAAGCAGGACGGCCGCGACCAGCGCGAGCGCCGGTGTGATGGGCTGACTGGCCATCAGCACCATGGCGACCGCCGGACCGGCAAAAAACAGGCCGGCAACGGCTGGCGCCCAGATCCGGTCGACCAGAAAGCCCACCATCAGCCGCCCGACGATGACTGCAACGCCAAGCAGCGTGGCGGCTTGTGCGGCCTCGGCCGGGGTCCAGCCGGTGTCCAGCAACAACGGCACGAAGTTGGGTATCAGGCCGATGACCGACAGCGTGATTACAAGCAGCGCGGCGCCCAGGGTCCAGAACCGGTAATCGCGCATGGCTTCGGCACGTGTCGGACCCCACTGAACGGGTGCCGGGTCAGTGCTATGGGCAGTGGTGCCAGCCTCCGGCGCGAGGCGCAGGTGGAGGAGTACCGCCGGCAGCGACAAGGCCAGTGCACTCAGGCCGATACCCGCATAGGCAACGCGCCAGCCGGCGGATGCCATGAAGAACTCGGTAAGCGGCGGGGCGAGCAGGGCAGCCAGTCCGATTCCGGCCATGGTCAGGCCGATGGCCATACCACGGTGTACATGGAACCAGCTGTTCACCACCGTCGTCCAGGTGACCGGCAGACTGCCGGCGGCGAACACGGCCAGGCCGGCGAAGCTCAGGTAAAAGGCCCACAGCGAGCCCGGATTCAGTGCCAGCACCAGGTACATCGTTGCATGTCCGATGAGACCGACGATGCCGACGATGCGTGGTCCGAAACGATCGACGATGGTGCCAGTCAGCGGTGCCGTAATCAGCCCGCAGAACTGCATGATGGTGAAGCCGAGAAAGAAGTCGCTTCGCGACCAGCCAAACTCGGCGCTGACCGGGCCCGCAAACAGCCCTTGTGTGTAAAAGGTGATGGAAAGAATCCCGCCGGCATTACCCAGAATACTGGCGACCAGGGCGCGCCAGCCGCGCCGGAATTCCCCGTTCAAGGCCGCGGGGCTACCATTTCGCGGTGGGGCGGATGTGCGCCATGTATGGAATCCCGAGCCGGTCGAATCCCTCTTCGGTGCCGTATACGACGTCCACTGCATCGCTGCGGGCCGCAAAGTAGAAAAGCGGTGCCGGTGGTCCCTGCCAGCCTTCGGGATTGGTCTCGCTCATGGCGCGTACCAGCTTGATGGCATCCTTCTCATCAAGGGCGGTGAAGACTTTCTTGTATGCGGCCTGACTGGCAGCATCCAGTGCCGCGAGTGCGGGGCGGTAAACGTCGATGTAGGGAGGTGGCACATCGAGATAGCGGATCAGCAGCAGACAATCGGCCGCGTCTGCTGCCAGCTGATGATCGACGAAGTGCGCGATCCCGGCATTGCGTGCGCCGGGCAGCAGGATCTCGCCAAATGCTTCGAGCGTTGCGACTTCAGCGGGCTTGAGTATGCGGACGGGCAGCGCCCTGGCCCGCGCTTCCTGCGGGGTCAGCAGGAGTTCGACGCCGCCCAGCGAAAAGGCGAGCAGCCCGAGGCCGCCAGACTGGAGGAATCGTCGTCTTTGTGTATCCACAATCTGATCCCCGATTTGTCTAAACTGCAACGACAACCTAGAGGCAGCTCGGGAGCTGGTCAAGGGGAGAGCCAATGAAGGACGAAGCGGCAGATGTCGTCATCGTCGGCGCAGGTGCGGCGGGCTGCGTGTATGCAGCCGAGCTTGCGCGGGCCGGCAAGCAGGTGATCGTGCTCGAGGCGGGGCCCGCATGGACGCTGGATGACCTGATCAGTTCGCAGATCTGGGCGCGCCGGCTGAAATGGCGGGGCGCACCGGTCGGCGCGTCTGGCGATCATCCCATCGGGAACAATTTCGGTACGGGCTCCGGGTTCGGCGGCGCAGCCCTGCATCACTACGGAACATGGCCGCGCTTCCTGCCCGAAAACTTCGAAGTGCGGCGCCGGTTCGGAAAGGGGCTGGACTGGCCGGTCAGCTACGACGAAATGCGTCCCTGGTATGACCGCATCCAGGCGGAGATGGGAATCTCCGGTGATGCGAAGGCCGAAATATGGCGCGGGCCCGGAGACCCTTATCCGATGCCCGGTGTGCCGCGCTTCGGACAGGGTGAGGCGCTGGCCAGGGGGTTCGCCAAACTCGGCAAGCCGGTTGCACCGCTGCCGGTGATCGTCAACACCATTCCTTATCGCGGCAGACCGGCCTGCCTGTGGGACGGCTGGTGCGATGCGGGTTGTCCGATCGGCGCGCTGGCGAATCCGCTCGTCACCTGGCTGAAAGCAGCGCGTGAAGCCGGTGTGGAGTTTCGCGCGCACTGCGACGTGAAGCGGGTCCTGACCGACAACCGCGGTCAGGCGACGGGTGTCGAGTACTTCCACCAGGGCGAGCGCCGCGTACAAGCCGCCGATGTGGTAATCCTTGCGGCATCGATCATCGGCAATCCACGCATCCTGCTCAATTCAGCGAGCGATGCACATCCAGCGGGACTTGCAAACGGCAGTGGCCTGGTCGGGCGCTACCTCATGGCCGAGTTCATCGTGCAGGGTTTCGGCTTGTTCAGCGAACAGACCCAGCCCTGGATGGGGATCAGTGCCGGTCAGCTCACCTATCGCGAGGGCTACGTGAATGATGCGCGGCCCGATGCCTTTGGTGGCTATCAGTGGCAGATAGGCCCGGCGATGAAGCCCAACGACCTGCTGGGTATTGCCCTGAGCAAGCCGCAGCTCTTCGGTACGGAACTGCAGCGCTTTCTCGAAGCAGCAAGCCAGCATCTCGGCATGATGATCGGCTTTGGCGGCAGTGTTCCCGACCGCGACAATCGCGTCGAGCTGGATACCCGTCGTGACGCCGAGGGCTATCCGCTGGCGCGCACTGTGCATCGCTATCCGGCGGCGATGCTGGCGTTGTGGAAACACATGCAGGATGAAGCCCGTACTGTTCTCAGTGCGGCGGGTGCCCGGGACTACTGGACATCGTCGGGCATGCCGACAGGACATATCGTGGGCGGAACGATCATGGGTATTGATCCGCGCCAGTCGGTGTGCGACAGCTTCGGGCGGACCCACGAGGTACGCAACCTGATCCTGGCTGGCGCAGGTCTGTTTCCCTGCAGTGGTGGCGTGAGTCCGACCTACACGATTCATGCGGGTGCCCTGCGTTCTGCCACGCAGCTGATCGCCCACTGGGGAGACTATGTGCGCTGACGAAGCTCGAGTGCGCGGGGCCGGCCATCGCCGGTAGCCTGGTACCAGACGGTGTGGTCGTTTTCGATGGCCTGCCAGGCGGCAAGCGGATCAGCAGCGCTGATTTCAAAAGCATCGAAACCACAACGCTGCATGTAGTTGAGCTGTTCCTGCAGCACGTCTCCGACGGCGCGCAGCTCGCCGGCAAATGCATGGCGCTCGCGCAGCATCCGCGCATGCGTATAGGCGCGGCCGTCGCGGAATTTCGGGAACTCCAGGGCCACAACGGCAAAGTGCTGCAATTCGCTGGCCACCAGTGCCGGGGGCTGGTCACTCTGCAGGCGAATGCCGAGCGGCTGGCCACCGGCCAGCAGCGCATCACGGTTGTGCTGCCACTGCGCCAGGCTGACGATCACCGGCCGGTCCACGGGAACGGGCTCCAGATCCCTGGCGTCGGTATAGATGTCCTCGACGAACTGACCGTTGCGGACCAGTGTCATCATGCGACCTCGCGCCGGGGTGCGGCGCCAACGCCATAGACGGCTTCCTGGAATGGCTCGATACCGATGCGGCGACAGGTGTCCAGAAAGCGCTCGTCACCGGAGCGCAGCCGCTTGTAGCATTCGACCAGTGCCTCGATGGCTGCGGGTATCTCGTCTGCCGAAATGGCGCGGCCCAGCCGGTCGCCGAGCGCTGCATCTTCGGCCGATGAGCCACCGAGCGTCAGCTGGTAGAACTCCTGGCCCTTCTTCTCGACGCCGAGAATGCCGATGTGGCCGACATGATGATGGCCGCAGGCATTCATGCAGCCCGAGATATTGATGGTCAGCTCGCCGATATCCTGCAGGCTGGCTGAATCGCTGAAATGGCGGCTGATGTCCTGTGCCACCGGGATGGCCCGCGCGTTGGCAAGTGAGCAGAAATCGAGTCCGGGGCAGGCGACGATATCGGTCAGTGTGCCGATGTTCGGTGTTGCCAGCGAAAGCCCGGCGAGTTCGGTCCAGAGTTCGTAGAGGTCTTTCTGCCGGACGTCGGTGAAGACCAGATTCTGCCGGTGCGAAACCCGCAACTCACCGAGACTGAAACGATCGGCAAGGTCCGCAACGCGGTCCATCTGGTCAGCCGTCAGGTCACCGGGGGCGATTCCTGGTGCCTTGAGCGACAGGTTGACGATGGCATAGCCCGGCGTCCGGTGTTCGACGATATTGGCCTGGCACCATGCATCGAACGCTGGCTCGGCTTTGCGCAGTCTGTGCAGCAAGCCGCTCTCCTCCGGCAGCGTTTCCCAGTCCGGTGGCCGGAAATAGGCGGCGATTCGCGCGACTTCTGCCGCATCAACGCTGAGCAGCGGGCTGGTCCTGATCTGCGCCCATTCCTCCTCGACCAGGCGGCGGAACTCGTCGATGCCGAGCGCGTTCACCTGGATCTTGATGCGGGCCTTGTTCGGGTTGTCGCGCCGTCCGCCGAGGTTGTAGACCCGCAGTATCGCTTCGAGATAGGAAAACAGGTCTTCCTTGGCCAGCCATTCACGGATGGTGAGGCCGACAAAGGGTGTGCGTCCCTGTCCACCGCCGACGATGACTTCAAAGCCGACCACGCCTTCCGCATTGCGCCGCAGGTAAAGACCCACATCGTGAAACTTGACAGCAGCCCGGTCACTGGCCGCGCCGGTGACGGCAATCTTGAACTTGCGCGGCAGATAGCCGAATTCCGGATGCAGGATCGACCACTGGCGGATCAGTTCGCACCAGGGACGCGGATCCTCGATCTCGTCGCGGGCGCGGCCGGCAAACTGGTCGGCAGTGATGTTGCGTACGCAGTTGCCGGAGGACTGCATGGTGTTCATTTCGACTTCGGCCAGTTCCGCCAGAATATCGGGCGCCTCGTCGAGCCTGATCCAGTTGAACTGGATGTTCTGCCGGGTGGTGAAGTGGCCGAAGTTCCGGTCGTAACGCCGCGCGATGAAGGCGAGCTTGCGCAATTGCCGGGATGACAGGCAGCCATAGGGAACGTTGATGCGCAGCATGTAAGCGTGCAGTTGCAGATACAGCCCGTTGGGCAGACGCAGCGGCTTGAACTGGTCCTCGGTGATGTCGCCCGACAGGCGCCGCTCTACCTGCCGCCGGAAGACCGCCACCCGCTCGGCGACCAGGGTGTGATCGAATTCATCGTAGCGATACATCTATGGGCGTTCCTGGAGCAGCTGCTGCGCGCCGGACTGGCCAGCGCTGGTCGGCAGGTCGGTACGCACGGTTGGTCCGCATGCCCGGATGGACTCGCGCCAGTCGGTCGGCCGTCGCTCGCCCGTGCTGGTGTCGACCGAAATCAGGTAGGCCTCCACCACCTGGTTATCGGCTTCAGCCTTGCGACCTGTCTGCAAGAGCCGTTCGGATTCGTCCTTGCCGATTGCCAGCGCACCGAGCTGGATGTTTTCGACCCACTGCTCGCGGGCGCTCAGAAAGACCACGCGCCCATCGGACAGGCGACTGGCAACGACCATTTGTGCGGTGGGCTGCATGCCGGGAAACCCTGGAATTCAAGGCAGCCAGCTTAGCCACGGGTATGGCCGGGGGTTAGACAAATTACTTAGATGTATATGCCCCGTGAATCCGGGCTTTGCGCCCCGGCAAGCCGCTCAGGGCGGTGGTCTGCGGTTGCGGCGCCGGCGCAGGAGTTCGGCGAGCAGGGGCAGAAATGGGAGCAGCGCACCGAAGAGCACGATCGTCCAGTGTATGTAGAGGCCGGTCAGAACCAGAAACAATCCGAGCGCGATGAGCCAGAACCAGCCTGCCAAGCTACTGATTCCACCGGGGAGGCGAAAGAAATCCGGCCCCGGTGACGTGGGGCGAAACCGGGGCCGGGCCGAGGGCAAAGAAAGCCTGGAGGTACCTCATTCCCTTGGCATCCTATCTATAGACCCATCCATTTGACAAAACATCACCCAAAAAGATGACTGACTTGCCCTAACAGGATGTTTCTCATGCGATTTCACCGTTCCTCAGTCATTGATCTCATCGACGGTGGCCTGTCCGGACAGGCGGCGGCGTATATGTGCCCAGGACACGCCAACGGTCAAAACGACCGACACGGCGATCAGCACGATCCAGGTGATGGTTGAGGTGGAGCTGGTCTTGACCACGTCATAGAAGAAGAGCATCCAGACCAGCACCCCGAACAGGGCTGCAACCAGCAGGATGCCCGACATTCCCAGCGACTGCGTTGTGGCCTGCACGAATACCACCCAGCCGATCAGCAAGGCGATCCCGGCCAGGAAATGCAGCGGCCCGAGGCTGCTGGACATGAAGGCATCCTTCGCCCAGTGCAAAAAGGAAAAGCCGGAGGGATTGAAGGTCAGCAATACGATGAGCAGGGCAAACAGCAGCCTCAGCAGCAGGCTGCCAAAGCCAAAACCAGGCTCACCGCTGTTGCCGGCGCTGATCTGATCGGTAGCCATCGGATGCCTCCCGGCTGCTTGAATGCCGGCGCGATTGTAGCCTGAACAACCCCGGTCAGATTTCAGCCAGAATTGTCTCCGCGGCCAGGCAACCGTCTGTCTGCTCCGTGCCGAATATCGCCACCCGCTGTCCTGGCCTGAGATCGCTGAGTTGGCCACGGGTGCTTGAGAAACCGTCGTCGTCGCTCACCAGGAAAATCCCGGCCGCTTCCGCGTTTACGCAACGATCCATCGTGCCATCATTGATCCGCAGCGTTTGCCCGGCAGTGTTCGTCGAGATGATGTCACCCTCGATTGTCGCTTCGCCGACTGGCGCGCCCTCATTGAGAATGATCAGCGGGGAGCGGATGTAATCATCCTGGCCAACGATCAGAATGCTGTCCACCACTGCATTGCGGTCGGCAACGATGTCTGCCGGGCTGAGTTCCAGGCCCGCCCGGTTGAAGATACGGGAACTGTCGTAGATCTGTACAGGCAGTTGTGTGCCTGAGCCGAAGCCCTGTCCGGATGCGATATCCAGTGCAAAGCGATTGCTGCCGTCTGTGCCTGAAGCGGTGATGCCGCGGATTCTGGAATAGGTGCCTAGGGCTCCTTCCTCGATCACATATGCATCCAGTACAAAGGAGTGATCGGTAGCCGACGGGGGGTGGCCGTCGTCTTGCCGGGGTTGCAGGCGTCCGATTACCGTCGCCTGCTCGCCGGGCGCGAGGTCGGCAAAAGTCTCCGGCAGCCCATTCTCCGCAAAGATTCCGGTGGAAATATCCGTGCTGGCCGTAAGGCAACGACGCTCGCCAGAACCTGGCAGTGCGTTGCTGCCATCGCCGTCCCAACGCGATGCAAAGTCCGTCTGGCACAGTTCGAACTTGCCGCTGACCGGGTCTATCCGGCTGATCTCTCCGTGAACACGCGCCAGCCGCCCGTCGGGGCGATCCGTGCGGATATTCAAGAATACCACCGGCCGGAGGATGATCCTGTTGTTGCCCGTCTCGGTAATCTTCAGCGATTTCGCCATGTCAAAATCGAGTTCGACAATGATGATGTCGCCGGGTCCGACCACGAATGAACCCTGCGGGTTCAGGTCTATCTTTCCGTTGCCCACCAGTTGTGGCTGGATACTTTCCAGTACATTGCCGGTTACCGGATCGATGTCATTCAGAACCAGGTCGGAAAGCTGCAGCCGGATCTTGCTGTAGCGGCCGGGTGGCACATTGTCGGAAACAGCGAAAAGTTCGGAGAAATCACCGAGCTTGAGAAGGTCAAGTGTCTGCGAGCCACTGAACAGGGTGACCTGTCCGTTGTCACCAATAAGGCGTACCGAGGTGACGGTTGCGATCGCTTCGTCCCAGCGCCCGACCGGAGCGTCGGTAATGAGCACGCCGACCGTTGCCGGTGTATCCAGCGCGATTCTTGCTGATCCGCCGCCACCGCCGCCACAAGCGGCCAAAGCCAGCAGGCATGCAGCGGTTACTACAGATGCGGCAATATTCTTCATGGTGATACTCGGGGGGAGAGTTCCGCAGATGGGAGCAGTCTAGGTTGAATTCCCGCACCCTTCAAATTCGGTGGTTACGTCAAATCAATCGGTGCCGAGACCGGCGCCTGCCGCACCCTCGAGGTATCGGCTAAGCTCCGCAGATGGCTGAAGAATTGCATTGCTGGCGTTGCGGGGCCTCTTTGGCTGCGTTGCCGCTACCGCTGGGCAGAACCGAAGAATGTGCGTCCTGCCGCAGCCCGTTGCACGTCTGTCGTCTTTGCCGCTACTACGATCGTTCGCGGCCGAAGCAGTGTCGTGAAGACGATGCCGAGGAAGTGCGCGAGAAAGAGCGGCCGAATTTCTGTGATTATTTCAAGCCGCGAGCCGGCGCCTTTGACGCCCGGCAGGCATCGGCCGAGCAGGCCGCGATGGATGCAGCAGCGGCACTGTTCGGGCCGAAAAAACCCTGAGCAGCGGGGATGTGCAGGATCAAGCCATGAAGACGCTGACTGAAACCATCGACCATGCGCTTTGGCGCCGGGACCTCGCTGACAAGCTCTTCCCGGAAAGACTGGTCTGGACCATCGCACGGTATTTCCATGCCGTATTGCGCGACCTGCTGAGCGGGCAACTGACGCTGCGGGCCATGAGTCTCGTTTACACCACGCTGCTGTCGACAGTGCCCTTGCTGGCCCTCAGCTTTTCGGTGATCAAGATATTCGGCGTACACAACCGGCTGCAGCCACAGCTCTACCATCTGATGGAGCCGCTGGGCGCCAAAGGTGCGGAGATAACCGACTGGGTAATCAGGGCGATCGACAATCTCGAAGGCGGCGTGCTCGGCACCGTGTCGCTGGTCTTCCTGATTTACACCGCCATTGCGATGGTGCAGAAGGTCGAGTCCACCTTCAACTACGTCTGGCATGTCACGCGTCCACGCAACCTGGCGCGACGGCTCAGCGAATACATCAGCGTGTTGCTGATCGGACCGGTCGTCATGACCTTTGCACTGGGGCTGATCGCTTCGATCGGCGCGAACTCGATCGTGCAGGCACTCAGGGCCATCGCACCGTTCGGCGCCGCGATCGTGGTGCTGGGTAAAGTGCTGCCCTACATCCTGGTCATCGCGGTATTCACCTTTCTCTACAAGTTCCTGCCAAATGCCACCGTGCGTTTCGGTGCAGCGCTGACCGGTGGTATTGCGGCCGGCATCATGTGGGCGTTTGTGGGCTCGGTGTTTGCATCCGTGGTTGCCCTGTCCGCAAGCCAGGCCGCGATCTACAGTACCTTTACCGTGGCTGTCTCGGCCCTGATCTGGCTCTACGTGAGCTGGCTGATATTGCTGATCGGTGCGCAGATCGCCTTCTATGTACAGAATCCGGTTTTCTTGCGCATCGGGCAGCATGAGCCACGACTTGCCAATGAGCTGCGTGAGCGCATTGCGCTGAATATCATGTACCTGATCGGCATGGCGTTCAGGGCGGGTGATACACGCTGTACGATTGACCGCCTCTCAAGTGCAACGGGTATACCGGCTCCGACACTGGCACCGGTGCTGTCGGAGCTTGAAGGTGCTGCACTGCTCAGTGCTAACGATGACGAAGGGCTGATGCCGGCGCGGGAAATGTCCCGGATCACGCTCGTTGAAATTCTGGCTGCCGTGCGTGCCGGCGGCGATACGGGTGCATTGCAGGCGCCGGTCTGGGCAGGACCTGTGGACCGTATGGCAAACGATGTGCAGGCTGCGATCGAGAAGCTGACCGCAGCCACGACTTTGAGTGCATTTCTGGATCAGCAGGGAGTATCCGGTGCAGTCTGATTCCGGTTTGCGGATGTTTACACCGAAACTGCTGAGCGTTTTTCGCGAAGGTTACGACCTCGGCAAGCTCCGGTGTGATGCGGTTGCGGGTCTTACGGTTGCGATCGTCGCCCTGCCGCTGGCGATGGCACTCGGTATTGCCAGTGGCGCATCGCCCGAGAAGGGGTTGATCACCGCGGTGATTGCCGGGTTACTCATCTCGGCTCTCGGTGGGTCACGCGTACAGATCGGTGGACCGACTGGCGCCTTTGTCGTGGTGATCTTCAACGTCATAGCCCTGCATGGCTTTGACGGGTTGCTGCTTGCGACCCTGCTGGCCGGATTGATACTCATCGTGGCGGGCTATGCCCGGCTCGGCCAGGTCATCAAGTTCATACCGCACCCGGTGATTACGGGTTTTACAGCCGGGATCGCCGTGATCATCGCGTCAAGCCAGGTCCGGGATTTTCTGGGGCTCCGGATTGACAAGGTATCGGCGGACTTTTTCCAGCAATGGGCAGCCTACTGGCATGCGCTCGACAGCATCAACGGGGCGACGCTGGCCATTGGCGCCGCTTCGCTGGCGACGATTATCCTGCTGCGCCGGATTGCGCCGCGGGTTCCAGGGTTCCTGATTGCCGTCGTCGGTGCCTCGGTGGTTGTGACCCTGATGGGCTTGCCGGTCGAGACGATCGGATCGCGCTTCCCGGACATTCAGGGCGGCTTGCCGATGCCGGCGATGCCGGATCTCTCTCTCGAGAAGATCAGGCAGGTATTGCCATCGGCATTCACGATCGCATTTCTGGCCGGTATCGAAGCGCTGCTTTCCGCGGTTGTTGCGGATGGAATGACCGGCACCCGCCACCGGTCCAACCAGGAACTCGTGGGGCAGGGCGTGGCCAACCTCGCGTCGGCGCTGTTCGGTGGATTACCGGCAACGGGCGCGATTGCGCGTACAGCAACCAATATCAAGGCGGGTGGGCTGACGCCGGTTGCCGGCATGCTGCATGCGGTATTTGTCCTGCTCTTCATGCTGTTTGCCTCTGATCTGATGGCCTATGTGCCCATGGCCGCTCTGGCAGCCATCCTGTTTGTGGTGGCCTGGGGAATGAGTGAATACGAGCGGTTCATCGGCCTTTTGCGGATGCCCAACAGTGATCGGGCTGTCCTGCTGCTGACCTTTGGTCTTACGGTGTTCGTGGATCTGACAGTTGCCATCGGTGTGGGCGTCACGCTTGCGTCGCTGCTGTTCATGATGCGCATGAGTGAGTCAGTACAGATCGAGGATGCGCGAAAGATCGTCCCGGATGCCGAACTGGATACCGACGATCTTCAGCAACGGGATTCGCTGCCTGACGGTGTTGAGGTGTTCCGGATCAACGGCCCTTTCTTCTTCGGGGTGGCCGGAGACCTGCTGGATACACTGCGTCGGGTAGGGCAACGCCCGCGCGTGATCATCCTGCGCATGCGGCTGGTGCCACTGCTTGATGCGAGCGGCGTGAAGGCAGTCGGAGAGTTCATCCGGCAGGCCAATGCCGGGGGTACGAGGATCATTCTGTCGGGCGTTCAGTCCCAGCCGGCTGAAATGTTGCGCCGGGCTCATCTGGGCGGCGACGGCGGCACAGTGCGGTTTGCATCCGACTACGCGGCTGCACTGCAGCTTGCACAGGATGTGCCCGACGAGAAATGAACCTGGTCGTATGGCCCGGCGCTGAATGTGTCATGGAACCGGATCATGCTGCTGTCGTCCGGGTATGATGCGGTCTGGATTCCAGTTATCTGGTTGTGACCAGACCCCCTTGCAAGGAGTTGCTCCGCCGTGTCAGAGATCAAATCCAATCGTCTTCTTCCTGTTCTGCTTGCCGCCTGCACCGGGCTGTTGTTGGCCGGCTGTGGCGGGCCCAAGGAGTCGTCGGCGCCGGGCGCCGGGGATATGCCGGTTACGGAGGATGTGGCCGCTGCGGCTGCAGACGCCGATGCCGCTGCGGCGAAAGCTGCGCAGGAGGCGGCACAAGCAGCACAAGAAGCCGAGTTGGCACGCCGTGAGGCCGATATGGCCCTCAAGGAACGGGAAGCTGACCTTGCGCGCCGCGAAAGCCAGCTGGCTGCCCGGCAGAAAGCTGCGCCGCGCCCGGCTGCTGCACCGAAGGTGGCCTCGACTGCCCCGGCCGCAAAGGTGCCTGCTCCGGCACCTGTGCTGAAGACCTACATCGTCCCCGCGGGCACACAGTTGTCGGTCCAGATCATGGCGCCCGTCAGCACGAAGACGGCACTGGTCGGCGATCGCGTCGATGGGCGTCTCACGGCAGATGTCATCGTGGACGGCAAGACGCTGGTCACGACTGGTTCGGCTGTAAGCGGCTCCGTCACTGAAGTCATATCCGGCAGCCGGAAGATTGGCGGTACCCCGACGCTCGGCATAAGCTTCGACACGCTTTCGCTGCCTGATGGCAATGCCGTGGCTATTTCCGGCCGCCTCGTGCAGCAGGGCAAGAGCGATACGGCTCGCGATACGGCCAAGATTGCCGGTGGTGCCCTGGTCGGCGCCGTGATCGGCAACAAGATCGACAAAGGCACCGGCAAGATTGTCGGTGGCATCGTTGGTGGTGCTGCCGGTGCGGCTGTTGCGCAAAGAACCGGTACCGAGGTGGATCTGCCTTCGGGCACCGTGCTCGGATTTCTGCTGGACAATTCGTTTGAGGTGACAGCCAGCCAGGCGACGGCTGACTGATGCTTCAGCGCATGTGAAGTTCGAGGACGTCCTTGTCGGCGAGCTGGTGTTCAGGCCCCACCTGCTGACCGGCGAAAACCTCGCTACCCCAGATCTTGGCGTAACGCAGGCCGGCGGCGATGTCCTTGTGCACGAGACGGGCAACGTCGAGCACCGTTTGTCCGCGCCGCAGTGTGAAAGGGCGATCCATCTCCGCGGGTTTCCCCGGCATCTTCGTATAGACGCGGACGACCTGCAGGGCCTTGAAGAGCCACGGACCCAGCGCCTCGCAGCCGGCGCCGGTGCTTGCCGCGACATGGATGGTCGGAAAATCGAGTTCCAGCAGCTCCATGAGTACCTGGATCTCGCCTTCGGGATCTTCCACGAGGTCAGACTTGTTGGCGACCAGCAATGTCGGCAGCTCGATGCGGAAAGGATCCTCGATGATCTCTTCGCCCGCCTCGTCGAAGACCGGCTCGGGCACCGGTTTCGGGCCGCGCAGGCCTGGCCAGTAGCCGTGCAGGAAAATCTTCTTGTCTGCGAGCTGCCGGATGATGGCCTGGAGATGTTCGGCGCAGCCGGGATCGGCGAGGTCGATGACGAGCAGCGCACCGTCGGCCGGCTGCAGCGAGTTTCCCATCCAGCCCTCGATGTAGTCGCCGGAGATCGGCGGCAGGTCGACGAGCTGAAACCATACGTCCTCGAAACCGAGCATGCCGGGCATCGGCAGCTTGGTCGTGAACGGGTAAGGGCCGATGTCTGCGCGCGATCCGGTGAGTCTTGCATGCAGCTCTGACTTGCCGGCGTTCGGCGCGCCGAGGAGCGCAAGCTGTGCGGCGCCCTCGGGCCGGATCGTATGTACCGGACCCTTCTTCTTGCCGCCCTGCTTGCCGGAGCCCAGCTCTTCGGTGAGTTCCTTGATCCAGCGCTTGATGTCACCCTGCAGGTGGTCAGTGCCCTTGTGCTTCGGAATGGTTCGCAGCATCTCCCTGAGATGCTCGAGGCGTTCTGCGGGCTCGCGGGCAGCGCGATAGGCTTCCTCCGCCTTGCGGTATACGGGAGTCAGGTTTGCGGGCATGAAGCAGGTGCTGGATGTGTGGTCAGGGCGCGCAGTTTAACGTGTCTCCGGATCAAAGACCTGGGATCAGCGACTCGCCACCTTCTCTGGTGCAACGCTCAGCGTCACCCAGCCGTCATCCTGCCAGTCAGACACTTCGACATTCACGCCCATCACTGCGGCCTGTTGCTCGAAGCGGGGCTTGGTCCAGATTTCGTGCAGTTCCTTTTCCGTCATGTTGTGCTGGCCGATGAATCTGGTCACGGCCAGCACATGGCCGTAGGGTGACTTGAAACTGATCTTGCCCGGTTCACGCTTCACGTCCAGAGCCAACTGATAGAAGCAGCTCGTGCGATCAGTCATGGCGACCAGCGCAAGATCCCGGATACCGGTTTCCTGTATGAGCTTTCCGACACGCGTCAGCATCGGCTTCTGCGTGCGGATTTCATTCTCGATCAGTTCCTTGAGCAGGCCGTGATCCTTGGCGAACTGCACATAGTCGAGCGTTATCTTGACCAGCGCATCATTCATCTCGTGCTGATAGGGCTTGCGTACGTTAAGCGTGCGGATAATCGTTGCCACGCCCTGGCCGAGTTCGGCCTCACGCCCGGTGAAATCGTGTTCTGGACCCTTGTCCGCACTGGCTTCGCGGATTGCCTTGGCGACTGCGGCGCCGAGCATCTGCTCCTGGCCTTCGAAGCCGCTCCATTCACCGAACTCGGCTGCACTTTTCGGTGGCGCCCGACGATCACGCTCGGCAGCTTGCGTGACATTGAGGATCAACAGCGTGGCGGCAAGAATTGCGGTACAGCGCAGCGCAATGAACATGGCGAACCCCTCCCCGGGAAATGTTGTCGGCAGGTGAGGGATCCTACAGCAGTGCCGCGGCCAATGCGTCGTCCACCGTTTCCAGCCAGACGAATTCCAGCTGCTGGCGGGCATTTTCCGGTATCTCTTCCAGGTCCTTGCGGTTACGCGCGGGCAGCAGGACGGTGTGAATGCCGGCGCGCAATGCGGCGAGGGTTTTTTCCTTGATGCCGCCTACCGGCAGCACGAGGCCGCGCAGGCTGATCTCGCCGGTCATCGCCAGGTCGCTGCGCACCTTTCGGCCGGTGAGCAGCGAGGCTATCGCCATGAACAGTGCGACGCCCGCACTCGGGCCATCCTTGGGGATTGCGCCGGCCGGCAGATGCACGTGCAGATCGCGCTTCTCGAAGTCAAATAAACCGAGTCCCAGCATTTCAGCACGGGTTTTCACCAGACTGAATGCGGCCTGTGCGCTTTCCTTCATGACATCGCCGAGCTGCCCGGTGAGGATCAGCTGGCCCTTGCCCGGCATGCTCGTTGCCTCGATGAACAAAATGTCGCCGCCGACCGGTGTCCAGGCGAGTCCCGTCGCAACACCGGAGGTGCTGGTGCGGAGTGCGACTTCGGATTCGTACTTGCGTGCACCGAGAATCTCGCGCACAGCAGTTGCATCCACGCTGACTGCGGTTTCCGTGCCTTCCGAAATCCGCACCGCAACATTGCGCAGCACGGCACCGATTTGCCGCTCGAGATTGCGCACGCCCGCCTCGCGCGTGTAATTGGCAACGATTTCGGCGAGCGCGTCGTCGCTCACCGTGACTTGTCCGGTGCCGAGTCCGTTGGCACGCAGCTGCCGGTCGACCAGGTAACGGCGGCCGATTTCCAGTTTCTCTTCCTGCGTATAGCCGGGCAGCTCGATGATTTCCATACGGTCGCGCAGCGGACCCGGGATGGTGTCGAGCACGTTGGCGGTGGCCACGAAGAACACCTTGGAAAGGTCGAACGGGACAGCCAGGTAGTTGTCCCGGAAGCTGGCGTTCTGCTCCGGGTCGAGCACTTCGAGGAGTGCCGACGAAGGATCGCCCTGGAAGCCGGCGCCGAGTTTGTCCATTTCGTCGAGCATGAACACGGGGTTGCGGGTGCCGGCCTTGCGGATCTGCTGGACTATGTTGCCCGGCAGCGCACCGATATAGGTGCGCCGGTGCCCGCGGATCTCGGCCTCGTCGTGCACGCCGCCCAGCGAGGCACGCACGAACTTCAGTCCGAGTGCCCTGGCAATGCTCTGGCCGAGCGAGGTCTTGCCGACACCCGGCGGGCCGACGAAGCACAGTATCGGTGAGCGGCCTTCGGGATTCAGTTTGCGTACGGCAAGATACTCGAGGATGCGCTGCTTGACCTTGCGCAACCCGAAGTGATCCTCGTCCAGCACCTTTCGCGCGTGGGCAATATCGATGGCCTCTGCATCGAGCTTTGACCAGGGTAGCGCGACCAGCCAGTCCAGGTAGGTTCGCACCATGGAGTTCTCGCCGGAGGCTTCGGGCATCCGTTCGAGACGCTTCAGTTCCTTGCGCGCCTGGCTTTCCGCTTCTTCCGGCATCCCGGCTTTGTCGATGGCTTCGCGCAAGGTGTCGAATTCGCCGACGTCCTCGCTGTCACCAAGCTCCTTCTGGATGGTGCGCATCTGCTCGCGCAGATAGAACTCGCGTTGATGACCTTCGAGCTTGTCCTTGGTCTGCTCGTCTACCTGGCGCGACAGTTTCAGCACTTCGAGCTGGTGACTCAGCAGGTCGAGCACGCGATCCAGGCGAGCCTGGACATCAAAGGTCTCTAGTATTTCCTGCTTCTGCCGCGGCTTGATGTCGAGGTATCCGGCCACCAGATCGGCGAGCTGGCCGGGATCGGAGATGCCCTGCACGATTGCGCCGAGTTCCGGCATGGCCTGTGGCAGGAGTGCGATGGCCTCAAGGGCGCGCTCACGAAGGATCAGCAGCCGTGCTTCGAGCGCCGTGCTTTCAGTGCGATGCTCCGCCAGCTTGTCGAAACGGGCGGCGAGAAAGGGCAGACCCTGCAGATAGTCGACCGTGCGGAACCGCTCCTCGCCCTGGCAGACGACATGCTGCGTACCGTCACGTGCAGTGAAATAGCGGATGACGCGCGCAATGGTACCGACCGGATACAAGTCGTCCGGCCCCGGTTCGTCGACAGAAGGGTCACGCTGCATCACGAGACCGATGGGCCGGCCACTGCTGGCCGCTTCTTCGGCGGCAGCGAGGGAAACGCGACGCCCGATGGTCAGTGGAATGACAGCGCCAGGAAACACCACCGTATTGCGTATCGGCAGAATGATCAGCACATCGTCGGGCACGCTGTTCTGGTTGCCGGTCGCGGCGCCTTCATGGATGTTTTCGTTCTCGCTCATGCGGATATCTGCTCCCGTCGTCTGATCAAGGATTTCCTCATAACGAGATGGGGCTCCCGCTCGGGAATTCAATACTCAAAGTTTAGGAGTGATGTTCGCTCCCGGAGCAAGGACGGATTGTCTGCAGCGCAGCGGGGGCTGCGCGAGCTCAGGAAGCTGAGACCTGCTCAGACGGCAGTAATGCGGCGATTGACACCACTGACGCTGCTGCGCTCCATCTCCAGTTCCTGGACCCGTCCCTGCAGGGCCTGGATCTGGGCGGTGGCGGCGGCGAGTTCAGTGCGGAGGGCGTTCTTCTGCCGTATCTCGGCCTTGAGGGTATTTTTTGCCTGCGCATATTGGCGCAGATAGGCCGCAACCTGTGCCTCAAGCGTCGCAACATGGGCGAGCGCGCGATCGGTCTCCGCGCGCTGCTCCTGCAATGCTGTTTTGGCTGCTTCGTGTTCACGGGTATAAGCTGTTACGGCGTCGCGGAGCTCGATTACTGCGACTTCGCGGCGGCCTTCCTCGGCGGGATCGGCCCGAACGAGGTTCCGGTGCGAGAGCCAGGCAACCAGCGCACCGCCCGCCAGGGCGGCGATGCTTGCGACTGCCAGTACGACCGTCAGTTCGTTTGACATAATGATTGATGAAAGGTGCCTGACATAACGTAGGCGTATGTCGGGTCCCTGTCTGTGGGCCGGCTCTCACTTTGTTGTTGAGGACAGGCACCATGAGTTCCGCCTTGCACCCGATCACCGTCCGGAAGTTGCCAGATGTCTCTTGCTCCTGATTCTGCCGATGCTGTTGTGCTCGCACGCGGCCTGACCAAGAAATACGGTGAGCGGACAGTGGTCTGCGGAATCGACCTGACTATTCCCCGCGGGGGCTGCTTCGGTCTGCTCGGGCCAAACGGCGCCGGAAAGACCACGACGCTGCGCATGATCCTCGGTCAGGCGCCGATGAGTGGCGGTACGCTGTCGGTACTCGGACTGCCGATGCCCGCAGCGATCCGCCAAATACATGCTCGCACCGGTGTCGTGCCGCAGAGTGACAACCAGGACCCCGACTTTACGGTGGTCGAGAACCTGCGCATGTACGCGCGCTATTTCGGGCTGCGTCCCGCCGAGGTCGCTGGCCGGATCGATGAATTGCTGGGTTTTCTGGAGCTTGCTGATCGGCGCGATGCGCGCATGCGCGAACTCTCCGGCGGCATGAAGCGGCGGCTGTCGATCGCGCGGGCGCTGATCAACGATCCTGAGTTCATCATGCTTGACGAGCCCACCACCGGGCTCGATCCGCAGGTTCGCCACCTGATCTGGACCCGCCTGCGCAAGCTCAAGGCTTCCGGGAAGACGCTGCTGCTGACGACCCACTATATGGACGAAGCGGAACGGCTCTGCGATCAGCTTGTGGTGATCGATCGCGGTCGTATCGTCACGCAAGGCTCGCCGCGCGGTCTGATCGACGAGCATGTCGAGCCGCACGTCATCGAGGTGCAGGGCGAAACCGCGCGCGTGGTACCCGTACTTGGCAGTATTCCCGGTTCCCGGCTGCTTACGGTTGGCGAGACTCACTACTGCTATGCGCGCGAACTGGGCCCGGTACTGGCGCGCCTCGAGTCTGCGCCGCAGCTTCGCTATACGCACCGGACGGCAAACCTCGAGGATGTCTTCCTGAAACTGACTGGCCACGAACTTCGGGAATAACCCGTCATACGGAGTACGCCAAGATGACAAACATGGGGCTGGTACTGCCAAGGCCGCAGGCTTCTGCACTGAAGATCTGGCAGCGCAATCTGCTGGTCTGGCGCAAACTGATCGGGCCGAGCATGGCCTTTTCATTCGGTGAGCCGGTGATCTATCTGCTGGGCCTCGGTTTCGGCCTGGGGCAATTCATCGGTGAGGTCAACGGGATCCCGTACTTCACTTTCCTGGCTGCCGGCCTGCTTGCGGCCTCAGCGATGAACGTGGCCTCCTTTGAAGGCATGTTTTCGGTGTTTACCCGCATGACGCATCAGCAGACCTACGACGCGATTCTGGCCACGCCGCTGACGGTCGATGACATCGTGGCCGGAGAGATGCTGTGGTGTGCGACCAAGTCACTGCTCAATACATTGCCGATCCTGGCGGTGGCTTTCCTGCTGGGTGCCATCCATGACTGGTCGGCACTGGCTGCGATCCCGGTCTTCTTTCTGGTCGGGCTGTGCTTTGCCGGCCCGGCGCTGGTGATGGCCGCATGTGCGGCGAGTTATGATTTCTTCAATTACTACACGACGCTGCTGATCACGCCCATGTTCATCTTCAGCGGGGTGTTCTATCCGGTGGCGACCTTGCCGGCGATCGCGCAGGTACTGGTAAACATCCTGCCACTGTCCCATGCGATTGCGTTGATACGACCGCTCGTTGCCGGCCAGACGCTGACCGACCCGGTGCTGCATGTCGCCGTGCTGCTCGCCTATGCCGGTGTTGGCTATGTGGCGGCGAGCATCTTCATCCGCCGCCGGCTGATCCGTTGATCAGTCTGTCTGCTGCGGTATCCGGTTCAGATGGCTGCGACGCATGCTGTAGGCGAAATACATGACGATGCCTATGATCGACCAGATCATGAACCGTATCCATGTCACCAGCGGCAGGAAGGTCATCAGGCCAAAGCAGGCGAGTGCCGCGAGAATCGGCAGCCAGGGCATGAACGGTGTACGAAAAGGCCGGTGTTCATCCGGTTTCGCATAACGCAGCACGACTACGCCGATACTCACGATCGCGAACGCAAACAGGGTGCCGATGTTGGTCATGTCGGCTGCTTCGCCAAGTTGTACGACGCCCGCCAGCAATGCCACGACGATACCGGTGACCCATGTTGCCTTGTGCGGTGTGCGGTATTGCGGATGTACACCAGCCAGCCAGTTGCCGAGCAGCCCGTCACGCGACATCGCGAAGAAGATGCGCACCTGACCCATCAGCAGCACCACAAGCACACTGGTGATTCCGGCAACGGCCCCCACTGAAACGATTGCGGCACCCCACCGGAATCCGAGCTGGCCGAGTGCGTCGGCAATCGGTGCATTCACATCGATCGCCTTCCACGGAATCATTCCGGTGAGAATTGCCGCAACGGCCAGATAGAGCAGCGTGCATACACCAAGTGAGGCAATGATGCCGATCGGGATATCGCGCTGTGGATTCCGTGCTTCTTCGGCGGTCGTCGATACGGCATCAAAGCCGATATACGCGAAGAACACGATGGCCGCTGCAGCACCGACACCGGCAAAGCCGTTCGGCATATAGGGTGACCAGTTGTTCGTGTCGACATGGTCGGCGCCGACGGCGATGAAGAAGCCGATAACGGCCAGTTTGATCGCGACGATGATGGTGGTGACGCGTGCGCTTTCCTTGATGCCGACCACCAGCATCCAGGTACACAGCAGGACGATGATCATGGCCGGCAGATTGACGATTCCGCCATCAGGGCCGCCCGGCGCATGAGTGGCCCAGTGCGGCAGATGGATGCCGGCAATCTCGAGCAGCTTGTTGAAGTAACCCGACCAGCCGATCGCCACCGCAACGCTGGAGACACCGTATTCAAGGATCAGGTTCCAGCCGGTGATCCAGGCGACGAATTCACCGAGCGTCGCATAAGAATAGGTATAGGCGCTGCCGGACACCGGGATCAGGGCGGCGAACTCGGCGTAGCACAGGGCAGCCAGCACGCAGGCCAGGCCGGAGAGCAGGAATGAGAGGGTGATGCCCGGCCCTGCGCCGAGTCGCACGGCGTCACCGACGATCGCGGTGCCGATCAGTACGAAGATTCCGGTACCGATGATTGCCCCGACCCCCAGCGCGATGAGGTCGGTCAGGGTCAGCGTGCGGTTCAGGCGGTGGTCGGGATGATCGGCATCCGCGAGGATCTGGGCGAGCGGTTTGGTGCGCAGCATCCGCGCGCGGATACCCGGCAACTGTCTGGACATCAGGTTTCCCCCTGTACTTCGATTCGAAAGCCGGCCGGAGAGTGACATGACAGGATCGGCCCGCTGCCATACAGGGCGCTGAGGGCACCGTGTTCCGTGACCGCGATTTGCGCGGCCCGCAGCCGGGTCCGGACCGGCGCGAGAGACTTCACCCGGTAATTCATGTGCAGGATACCCGTTGCCGGCGGCTTCGCACGCGGGTACAGGTCCTCGCCCTCAAGTCGCTGGTATTCGATGATCTCGATTCGGCCGAGGGGATCTTCCGGGTCGCCAAAAACACGAAGTCCGAGACCGGCACCCGGCGGCAGTCCGGCAGTTCGTTCGATATCCGGACCGCTCAGCTGCAGTTCGACAGTGGTCGCCATGCCGAGTACCTCGCGATAGAAAGACGTTTCTGCTTTGGCATCGGGAACGATGGTGACGAGCGGACCTATGCCCGCATATCCCTTCGTTGACATCGTGGTGTCATAGCCGGGACCGATGGCTTCGATCAGTACCACATTGATCTCATCGTGGCCTGGCATCTGCACTTCACGAAACAGGTGCTGGCCGGCGCGCATCTCGGCCCAGCGGGCACGAAACTGATGTCCGGCTGCTTCGAGTTCCAGATACCGGGCCGGCAGGTCAGTGGTATAGAGGTCGAGATTTTTTGGGAGCAGGTCCCAGGCTTTGGCACCCCGCCGTACAGGTGGCAGCGGATCCCTGAATTCAACCAGGTGCATTGCGCCGGCAGTGGCCCAGCGCCCGAGACCGATCGGAGTGCCGACGATTGCCTGACGGGTGATGGTCAGTGGGTCGATGCCCCAAAGCAACCCGAGGACCTGGTCCGGTCCCTGGCGGTCGACGCGAACTTCCAGCCCGAAGTTTTGCTGCCAGAAGCCGAGGGCCGTATCGAGGTCCGCCACGCCGATGGTGACATGAGAAAAAGCGCCCAGACCCGGTGCAGACATGCATTACCTCAGTGCGCATGGAATACGGCAGCCCGGATTCTATGCGCCCCGGCTGCCAATCCGGAACCCCGTTCTTTTGCGCTGCTTACGAGCTTGCCCCATCGCAACGCGGGGAAGGCCGTGCTAGAGTCGGGCCATCCGCATCTGAGTCGAATCCGCAAGCAGCGTTCTGTGACACCTTCCGTGAACCGTTTTCCTGCAGATTCTCCCTTCGAATTCCGAATCATGGACGTGAGCCTTGCTCGCGCCCTCTTGCCGTTGTTCTCGTGCCGTCCATCAACCTTGAGGATTCAATAGGTACCCGTCATGACCAGGATTTACGTAGGCAATCTGCCATATACCGCCGATGAGGAGTCGGTTCGTGAGTTGTTTTCGCAACATGGAACAGTCGACGCAGTTCGTTTGATCAACGATCGCGAGACCGGCCGTTTTCGCGGTTTCTGTTTTGTGGAAATGCCCGAGTCGGATGCCCAGACCGCAATCGCCCGTTTGAATGGCCACGACATGGGTGGTCGTCAACTGCGCGTCAACGAAGCGCGTGAGCGCGAGGGTGGCGGTGGTGGTGGCGGTGGTCGTCGTGGCGGTGGCGGCTACGGCGGTGGCGGCGGTCGCGAGGGCGGTGGCGGCTACGGCGGTGGCGGCGGTCGCGAGGGCGGTGGCGGCTACGGTGGCGGCGGTGGTCGCGAGGGTGGTGGCGGTTACGGTGGCGGCGGTGGCCGTGATGGCGGCGGCCGCGGTCCGCGCGGACCCCGCTACTGAAGGTAGCGCACGACGACGGAAATCTCCGGTCGTTGTCAGTACCTGATCGGGACGGTTCCTGAAAATGCCCGCCGACTCGCGTCGGCGGGCATTTTCATTTCCTGATTTGGTGGGCCCGCCAGGACTTGAACCTGGGACCAACGGATTATGAGTCCGCCGCTCTAACCAACTGAGCTACAGGCCCGATCATCGGCAGCGGCAATTCTAGCAGCCGGCGTACCAATTGGCCCTAAGCTTGGTCCGGAGGCTACACTGCCGACGAAAACCGCAATACAGGAACAGCGCATGTCTCGCCGAACAGCAGACCTCCCGCCACTGACCGGCATCCCACACATGGTGCGCGAGCTGCGATATCAGGAAGTAATGCGGCAGGGGGTTGGCCTGGCACTGATGCCCGTATTCGCATTCTTCTCGACACCGGTTCCTGCGGGGTTCTGGTTCGGGGTGTTTTGCGTGGCTGCTGGCTCCCTGTTGCGGGTTTACGCCTCGGGTTTCATCGTCAAGAACAAACAGCTGGCAACCGACGGGCCGTATTCGCTGGTCAGACATCCGCTCTATACCGGTAATCTGCTGATCCTCATCGGCTTTACTGCGGCCTGCGGGCGCTGGTGGGCACCGCTGGTCGCTGTGGCTTTCTGGTGGTTCTACTATCCCGTAGCGATCCGCTACGAGGACCGCAAGCTGCAGCGTATTTTCGGCGAGGAATGGCAGCGCTGGAGCAGTACCGTACCAGCCGTGATTCCCCGCAAGCTGATCCCGCGCGGGCCAGCCAGCTGGTCACTGATGACTTCGCTGCGGCAGAACCTTGAGCCCCTAGTATTGGCATTCACGTTGATCTGCATTGCCTGGATCGGCATGCGGGCTTGATGCCTCCGTGGTGCAGATTGACCAATTCCTGAGCCGCGGTTACCAGGGGGTTGTCTACCTGCGCGATACCGGTACGGGCCGGGTCGTCGTCAAGCAACCGATGGGACACGGGCTCGGGCTCTGGCTGCGCCGCGTGATGTTGCGCAGGGAGTATGCGGCCTATCAACGTCTGCAGGGCGTCCCTGGCGTGCCGCGCTGTTTCGGCGTGGAAGCAGACGGAAGCCTCCTGCTCGAGTTTCTTGAGGGCGAGCCTTACCGCGAAACGGCTACGGCCCTGCGCGACCGCGACATGTTTTTCAGCGAATTGCTCCGGTCCATTCTCGCTGTGCATGCGGCCGGGGTGGCGCATGCGGATCTCAAGCGCCGCGGCAATATCCTGATCAGTCCCGATGGTCGTCCTGTGCTGCTGGATTTCGGTTCGGCAGTGCTGCGCAGCAGGCGTGGCGGATGGCTAAATGGCCTGTTGTTCCGGCAGATCTGTCGCATGGACCTGAATGCCTGGGTGAAGCTGAAGTACCGGCGTCGCTATGATCTGATTCCGGCCGAGGATCGCGGCTACTACCATCCGACCATGATTGAATCGGTGGCGCGGGTGATTCGCCGCCTCTGGCGCAAGCTGACCGGGCGGCAATTGCGCAAGGCACGGCGTAGGCGTCGTACACATCGCTGAAGGGGATGCCTGTGAGTTTTGTATCCGTACTCCTGAATCTGCTGACCTATGCATTCGTGTTCGCATTTGTTGCCGGCGTGCTGGCCGTCGTCGTCATGTATGTCATCGACGTCACGCAGACGACGCATGCGATCCGGCGCAATTTTCCGGTGGTTGGCCGCTTCCGGTACATGTTCGAGAACCTCGGTGAGTTTTTTCGCCAGTACTTCTTTGCCATGGATCGTGAAGAACTGCCCTTTAATCGTGCCGAGCGCGCCTGGGCCTATCGGGCCGCCAAGGGCGTAGACAGCATGGTGGCTTTTGGTTCTACCCGCGATCTCCGTCCGGTCGGTACACCGATCTTCGTCAATGCGCCATTCCCGTCGCTCGACGAGGACGTCCGGCAACCTTCCGCAGTGACGATAGGGCCTTATTGCAGGTCGCCCTATGCGACGGACCGCTTCTTCCATATTTCGGCGATGAGTTTTGGCGCGATATCAAAGCCTGCCGTACAGGCACTGTCGCAGGGTGCGAGGGCGGCAGGTTGCTGGCTGAACACCGGCGAAGGTGGTCTTTCGCCTTATCACCTGGAGGGTGGTGCAGACATCGTGTTTCAGATGGGCACAGCCAAGTATGGGGTGCGCGACGCGCTTAGCCGCCTCGACGATGAGCGGCTGCGTGCCGTGGCCGCGCACACCCAGGTACGCATGATCGAGATAAAACTGAGTCAGGGGGCCAAGCCCGGCAAGGGCGGGATTCTTCCGGGCGACAAGGTGACGCCCGAGATCGCCGCCATTCGCGGTATCCCGGCCGGACAGGATTCACTGAGCCCGAATCGCCATGTCGAGATTGCCAGCAACGGCGAGTTGCTGGATTTCATACACAGGGTTCGCGAGATCAGCGGCAAGCCGGTCGGCTTCAAGACGGTTGTCGGTTCGACCGACTGGCTTGACGAACTGTTTCAGGAAATCGGCCGGCGTGGCATTGAGAGCGCACCGGACTTCATTACCATCGATTCGGGTGATGGCGGCACAGGTGCTGCGCCCATGGCCCTGATCGATAACGTCGGTCTGCCGATTCGCGAGAGCCTGCCGCTGGTCGCCGACCTGCTGATCCGCCATGGATTGAAGGACCGGGTCCGGCTGATTGCCAGTGGCAAACTCACCACGCCGGCAAACGTTGCGCAGGCGCTGTGTTCCGGTGCGGATTTCGTGACATCGGCCCGCGGCTTCATGTTTGCGCTCGGCTGCATCCAGTCGCTCCGTTGCAACAAGAATACCTGCCCGACCGGCATCACTACGCACGACGAGCGGCTGCAGCGCGGCCTGGTTCCGGAAGACAAGGCCAGGCGCGTGATGCGCTATCAGCAGAACATGGAAAAGGAAGTGAACGTGATCGCCCACTCCTGTGGCGTTGCCGAGGCGCGCCAGCTGCGACGCCAGCACTGCCGTATCGTGCAGGGCAACGGCCGTTCGATTCCGATCAGCGAAATCTATCCCGCCTGAGCACACCACGCGGCATGCCCGGCGGGGTCGTTCAGTCTTCGATCAGGAAGCTGCGCAGCTGATCGCTGCGCGAAGGATGGCGCAGCTTGCGCAGCGCCTTCGCCTCAATCTGCCGGATACGCTCGCGGGTTACGTCGAACTGCTTGCCGACCTCTTCAAGGGTATGGTCGGTATTCATGTCGATGCCAAAGCGCATGCGCAATACTTTCGCCTCGCGCGGCGTCAGGCCGGCGAGCACGTTATGCGTGGTTTCCTTGAGGCTCTCGATCGTCGCCGCCTCGATCGGCGAGAACACCGCGGTATCTTCAATGAAATCACCGAGATGTGAGTCCTCATCGTCGCCGATGGGTGTCTCCATTGAAATCGGTTCCTTGGCGATCTTGAGCACCTTGCGAACCTTGTCCTCCGGCATGTCCATGCGGACAGCCAGTTCTTCCGGCGTTGGCTCACGGCCCATCTCCTGCAGCATCTGCCTGGAGATACGGTTGAGCTTGTTGATCGTTTCGATCATGTGCACCGGGATACGGATCGTACGTGCCTGGTCGGCGATCGAGCGGGTGATGGCCTGCCGGATCCACCAGGTCGCATAGGTGGAAAACTTGTAACCGCGCCGGTATTCGAACTTATCCACAGCCTTCATCAGGCCGATGTTGCCTTCCTGGATGAGATCCAGAAACTGCAGGCCGCGATTCGTGTACTTTTTCGCAATCGAGATAACCAGCCGGAGGTTGGCCTCGACCATCTCTTTCTTGGCACGGCGGGCCTTGGCCTCGCCAATCGACATCTCGCGGTTGATTTCCTTGATTTCGGGAATCGACAGGTGAACTTCGGTTTCGATCAGCTGCAGGCGCTTCTGCGCTTTCTGGATATCCTCCTGCATCTTGAGCAGCGCAGAAGAATACTTGCGCTTGGCCTTGATGTGCTTGTCGACCCACTTCAGGTTGGTTTCATTGGCCGGGAAGCTGGCCAGGAAGTCCTTGCGTGGCATGCCACAGTCACGCACACAGAACTGCATGATCTTGCGTTCCTGGGCACGGATGCTGGCGACGACTTCACGCAGCGTATTGGTCAGCTGATCGAACAGTTTGGGCGCGAGCTTGAGTTCCATGACCTCGCCGGCCAGCTTCTCGCGGGCCTTCTGCACCTTCTTGTCCTTGCTTCCGGCCTTGTCGAGATCGGTAAGTACACGCTTGTGGCGGCGAAAGATTGACTGCAGGCGCTTTTCGGCTTCGACCGGGTCCGGGCCCTGATCTTCAGGTTCGTCGGCCGTGTCGCTGTCGGAATCATCGCTATCGCTGTCGTTATCACTGTCATTGTCATTCTTGTCGACGCTGGCCGCTGCATCGCGTATCGCCGGGGGTGGCGGCACGTCATTGACGGCATTGGGATCGATAAAGCCGGTCAGCACCTCCTGCAGACGCGCCTCACCGGCCTGTACCGGCGCGTAGGCGCTGGACAGAACATCGTAGGTGGGAGGAAACATGGCGACTGCCAGCTTGACCTGATCAAGGCCTTCCTCAATGCGTTTGGCAATGCGGATCTCACCCTCGCGGGTGAGCAGTTCGACGGTACCCATTTCGCGCATGTACATGCGCACCGGGTCGGTGGTTCTGCCGAATTCGCTGTCAACCGTGGCAATGGCCTGTGCGGCTTCTTCAGCTGCCTCGTCGTCAGTTGCTACCGTGGAATCGGAGAGCAGAATCGACTCGTTATCCGGTGCCTTCTCATGCACCGTGATCCCCATGTCGTTGATCATGTTTACGATGTCTTCGATCTGCTCCGGATCGACGATGTCGTTGGGCAGGTGGTCGTTGACCTCGGCGTAGGTCAGGTAGCCCTGCTCCTTGCCGCGGGCGATAAGGAGCTTCAGCTGCGACTGCTGTTCGGTATTCTTGTTTTCGATTGGCTCACCCACTCACCAGCCCTCGCCGTAGAAATAAAAACACGCCATTATACGGAACACCGGCCGGCCTCCTAAGAGAAATTCCCTTGCAGCCTGTCGCGGGGACCCGGTCCACGGTTGATCTTGTCGGTCACTGATTGCCAATTCTTGATGGAGCAATGCGTCAAAGCCTTAGTTATCAAGGCCCCGGCGGGCCGTGCCATGACTGGCGACAACCGTTCGTTGGAGGTCGGCCAGGCGGCTAAGTTCCTCGGCTGACAGGGTTCTCTGGCCGGCCTCCTGCAATAGCGCGGCCAGTTCCTGCTGCATAGCAGCTGAAACCAGGCGCTCCAGGCAATCGGCAAATTCGGTACTGGCATCTTCAGCACCGATCAGCTGTTCTTCGGCCAGCAGTTGCGCCAGATGCGGCAGTTCACTGCGGCCGCGGAAACGCTCAAGCAGGGCCGCAGTGCCAAAGCCGGGCCGGCTGCTCGCAAGCCCATGCAGTTCGCGGAGCAGTTCCAGGCCGCGCAGCTCGGCCGAGAGCAGCGCATCCGGCAGGGGTATCAGGCTGGCCACAATGGGGTAGTGCAGCAGCAGGCTGATCGCCTGGCGGCTGAGAGATCCTCTCCGGTTAGCCACGCCATGGGGCCGGACCGGTCTTGTGCTGCGCCGGGGCAGCTTCTGGTCGGGTAGCGGCGACTGCGCGCCGCCGGTCATCAGTTCCTCGAGCCGGTTACGGGGCAGGCCGACGCAGCGGGCCAGCTCCTCGGTCAGCAGTTCGCGATACACCCCGGCGGGCAACTGGGCCAGCAGCGGCTTTGCCAGTGCTGCGAGGCGCGCCTTGTCTGCCAGGTTGTCGAGGTTGAGATCGCGAGTCAGCGAATCGATCATGAACCCGGACAGCGGCATGCTTGTGCCGATGCGCCTGGTGAAAGACTCTGCGCCTTCGCGGCGCACCAGCGAGTCGGGGTCTTCATTGTCGGGCAGGAGGAGAAAGCGGACCTGCCGTCCATCCTGCAGCAGTGGCAGGCTGGTCTGCAGTGCCCGCCAGGCTGCATCTCGACCGGCCCGGTCGCCATCGAAACAGAATACGATTTCGCCGGTCACGCCAAACAGGCGACGCAGGTGCTCGGTGGTCGTCGCTGTGCCAAGTGTCCCGACGGCATTGCGAATGCCATGTGCGGCCAGCATCACGACGTCCATGTAGCCCTCGACGACCAGAATCCGCTCAAAATTCCGCTCGGCTCGCCGTGCCTCATACAGGCCATACAGTTCGCGGCCCTTGTGAAAGAGCGGCGTTTCGGGCGAGTTCAGATACTTGGGTTCGCCATTGGCGATGATCCGCCCGCCGAAGGCGATGACCCGGCCCCGCGTGTCGCGGATTGGAAACATGATCCGTTCGCGGAACCGGTCGTAGAAGCCACCCGTGTCGCGTGCGATCACGAGTCCGGCTGCGAGCAGATGTGCCCTGTCCGCTTCGGTGGTGCCCAGGCTGTTCAGCAGGGTGTCCCAGCCGGCCGGCGCATAGCCAATGCCGAACTCCCGTGCTGTTTCACCATCGAGGCCGCGTTCCCTGAGGTAGTCAATGGCTACCGGATTATCGCGCAGCGCCTGTCTGAAAATGTGGGCAGCTTTCTCGAGTACCGTGAACAGCGGTTCGGACGAGGTCCGTTCGCTATCCGTATGTGGAACTTCGACGCCCACGCTGCGCGCCAGTTCTTCTACAGCCACGGGAAAGTCGAGGCGCTCGAACTCCATGAGGAAGCCGAGCGCCGTGCCGTGTGCGCCACAACCAAAGCAGTGATAGAAGCCCTTCTGCGGGCTGACCCAGAAAGAGGGTGTTTTTTCGGTATGGAAGGGGCAGCGGGCCTTGTATTCACGCCCGGCCTTGGTGAGCGGAACCCTCGAGCCGACAACCTCGACGATATCGGCCCGCTGTACCAGGTCGTCGATGAAGTCCTGCGGAATTCGACCACTCACGATAGAGATCCGGCTCCTTGTCGGTCGGCTGACCGGCAGCCTGATTACTTGCCGGAGAGGCGGGCTTTTACACGCTCACCAATGGCGCCGAAGTCGGCGCGGCCCTGGGCACGTTCCCGCAGTGCCGCCATCACGCGGCCCATGTCTTTCATGGTTGTCGCCGCGCTGGCCGTCATGACCTCATCGATCAGCGTGTCCAGTTCCTCCGCCGACAGCGCGCTCGGCAACCATGTCTGCAGCACGGCGATCTCGGAAATTTCCTTGTCAGCGAGATCTGCGCGGCCACCAGCAGTGAACTGGGTGGCCGATTCGCGTCGCTGCCTGATCTGCTTCTCGATGATCTGCAGCACCGCTGCATCAGTGGTTTCGGTGCGCTCGTCGACTTCGCGCTGCTTGATTGCCGCCAGGAGCATCCGCACTACCGACAGGCGACTCTTGTCGCCAGCCCGCATCGAGGACTTCATGTCTTCCTGGATCTGTGCCTTGAGCAGCGACACGGTCGGTTCCCCTCTGTATAGCGGTTGGGCGCCCCAGCCGGAATGTCGCACCGGCCTTCACCTGTGGGGTGGTCCGGTCTTGCCGCAAACTGGTCTCTGCGCCGCGCGCTTGTGCGCGGCACGATTCAGTAGAGGCGGACTCGCCGACTGGTTTCGCGGGCGCTTTTCTTCTGTTGACGCTTGACGGCTGCCGCCTTCTTGCGTTTACGCTCCTGCGTGGGCTTTTCGTAAAATTCCCGGCGACGAAGTTCGGTAAGAACCCCCGCCTTTTCGCAAGCGCGCTTGAAACGCCGGAGGGCGGCGTCAAAATGCTCGTTTTCTCGTACTCGAACGCCGGGCAAGGTCCTGATCCTTAAATTGTTGGTCCGCCAAGCTGAGAGGCAGCGGACCAGTTGTTGGTTGGACGGGCAAAAAATCCGGCTCTCTGGGCCGGACGAACCCAAAAATATAGCCACTCAGACGCCGTTTTGCAAAGGATTCCCATCGGATGACCGGAATGGAGCTCGGACAGATGATTGTTCTCGGTCTGGAAACCAGCTGCGACGAGACCGCTGCAGCTGTCTATGACACGGATTCCGGCCTGCGCGGCCATTGTCTGTTCAGCCAGGTTGAAACCCACGCGCCATACGGTGGTGTGGTGCCGGAACTCGCCTCACGCGACCATATCCGCAAGCTGATGCCGCTGGTTGAGGCGGTCCTCGCGCAATCGGGGGTGCGGTCCCATGAGTTGTCCGGGGTGGCCTATACCGCCGGACCGGGACTGGTTGGCGCCCTGCTGGTCGGTGCCACGACCGGCGTGGGTCTGGCGTTCGGCTGGGGGATCCCCGCGATTCCCGTCCACCATATGGAAGCGCATTTGCTGGCGACCCTGCTTGAGCCGGAACCACCCGGATTTCCCTTTGTGGCGCTGCTGGTTTCGGGTGGGCATACGCTGCTGGTCGAGGTGCGGGGGCTCGGTATGTACAAGATACTGGGCGAAACCCTAGATGATGCGGCGGGAGAAGCCTTTGACAAGGGGGCCAAACTGCTGGGTCTGCCTTATCCGGGTGGCCCGCGGCTCGCAGGCCTCGCCGATCAGGGACGGCCGGGACGGTACGCGCTTCCGCGGCCGATGTGGAACAAACCGGGCCTGGATTTCAGCTTCAGTGGGCTGAAGACAGCTCTGGCCCTGCAGGTACGGGACCAGGGCGGGATCTCGGCGCTGGACAGCGGTGCCCGGGCGGACCTTGCGAATTCCTATCAGGAAGCGATCGTGGATACGCTGGTGGCCAGGTCCTGCCGGGCGATCGAATCAACCGGCCACAAGCGACTGGTCATCGCCGGCGGGGTAGGGGCAAATCGATTGCTGCGCGAGCGGCTCCGGGACGGGCTGTCACGCCTTGGCGCCACTGTTTACTATCCACGGACGGAGTTCTGTACAGACAATGCAGCCATGATCGCGTTTACTGGCTGCCTGCGCCTGGCAGCCGCGCCGGAGGCATTTCGGGATTTGCATGTCACCGCCCGTCCCCGCTGGCCACTGGAAGAACTGCGGCCCTGAAGCCTGCCCACATCACGGAAGAACGATGGACACGATTTTTCTGCGCGACCTCCGCATCCGTACCATCGTCGGTATCTGGGAGTGGGAACGGCGCATGCCGCAGATCGTGAGCATAGATCTGGATATGGATACCGATATCCGGCGTGCAGCGCGCAGTGACCGGATCGAAGATACGCTGGACTACAAGGCGGTGACGCGTCGAGTGAAGGCGTTCGTGGCCGGCTCCAGCTTCAATCTGATCGAGACAATGGCCGAGCAGATTGCGGCGCTTGTTGTCGACGAGTTCGGCGTGCCCTGGGTGCGAGTGGCGGTACACAAGCCATGGGCAATTCGCGGGTCACGCGATGTCGGTGTCGTCATTGAGCGCGGCCAGCGCGAGTGACGGTGGCCAAGCGGTCGCCCGTCGACGTGTATGTCAGTGCCGGCAGTAATGTGGCGCCGGTAGAGAATCTGCGTCTGGCCTGCCGGGAACTCCGGAAGTCCTTTGGTGAGCTGGAAATCTCGGGCGTATACCGCAATCCCGCCGTCGGCTTTGCCGGCGATGATTTTCTGAACCTCGTGCTGCACTTTCGTACCGCCGAGTCTCCCGCTGCAATCATCGCGGAACTCGAACGCCTGCATGTGCTGGCCGGTCGGGTGCGCGGTCCGGACCCGTTTTCATCGCGAACCCTGGATCTGGATCTCCTGCTCTACGGCGATGCCGTGCTGCCCGAGCCTTCGATTCGTGTGCCGCGCGAGGACATCAGGAAATATGCCTTTGTCCTGGGTCCCCTGGCCGAGCTTGCGCCGGGGCTCCGGCATCCGCTGACTGGCGAAACGATGGCAGAACTGTGGGCAGCCTTTGACCAGGCCGCCCATCCCTTGCAGCGGGTAACGGAGACAATCATCTGAGTCTGCTGCCGGGCCAACTGCCGGTGCTTACCAACCTGCGCTGCGGCCACCATCGACGGCGATGATCTGCCCCGTCACGTAACTGGCGTCACGTACCAGGTACAGCACACATCCGGCGATATCGGCCGGCTCGCCGACCCGCTTCAAGGGAATCTGGCGCAACACGGTATCCCGCATGCTGTCGCTCACACCGCCGTCGGGCCAGAGAATTGCGCCTGGTGCCACGCCATTCACGCGGATGTCAGGCGCAAGGTCGCGAGCCAGTGCGCGGGTCAGAAAAGCGAGGCCGGCCTTCGCAGCACCGTAGGCGGTGTGATCCCTGAGCGGCCGGACGGCGTGGATATCCACTATGTTGATGATGACCCCGCGCGAGGCTTTGAGGTGCGGCAGCGCCGCCTGGGCGAGAAACAAGGGCGCCTTGAGGTTGGTGCCGATCAGATCTGCCCACTGGCTTTCGGTAACAGTTGCCAAAGGCGTGGGGTAGAAACTCGAGGCGTTATTGATCAGGATGTCGAGCCGGCCGGAACGGGCCGTGACGGTCTCGATCAGCGCGCCCAGTTGGCTGGTCTGGACAAGATCGGCCTGTACGGCGAGCGCTGAATCCGGGCGTCGGTCATTGAGCTGACGTACCAGTGTCAGGGCCTGGTCTGCGGATCCGCGGTAGTGGATCGCGACACCCGCACCCTGCGCGTGCAGCGTCGTGGCGATCTCCGCACCGACCCGGCGTGCGGCACCGGTGATCAGCGCCCACTTTCCCGTCAGCGTCGGGCTGTCGGTCCCGGTGGTGTCGCCAGTTGCTGGGTTCGTCATTGCGGTTACTGTCCTGTCTGCGCGATGCAGGCGTTTTGATGCTGAAGCTTAAGATTACACCACCATGCACAACAGGTCTGAGCTGCCGGTTCCCGATGATTCTGCCCTTGCGCACAGTGCCCGTGTTGCGGATCTCGTGCGTGCGCGTCTGGCTGACAGCGGCGGCTGGATCAGTTTCGCGGACTACATGGATCTGGTGCTGTATGCGCCGGGCCTCGGTTACTACAGTGCGGGAGCGCAGAAGTTTGGACCGGCGGGTGACTTCGTCACGGCACCCGGGCTTGGCAGTCTGTTTGCGGGCTGTCTGGCGCGGGTGGCGGGCCGGGCTCTCGACCAGCTTGATGGGGGCGTGGTGCTGGAGGTCGGTGGCGGCACCGGTGCACTGGCAGCCGACCTGCTCGGGGCCTTGCGTGCGAATCCGCCCCGGCAATATCTGCTGCTTGAGGTCAGCGCCGACTTGCGTGAGCGCCAGCGCGCTGTACTGGCTGCACGGGTTCCGGAGTTGCTTGACAGGGTGCAGTGGCTGGATCGTCTGCCCGCGACACCATTGACCGGTCTCCTGATTGCCAATGAAGTGCTCGATGCGCTGCCGGCCGAGCGCTTCACCATGCAGGACGGGAAACCCCGCCAACTCGGCGTGCAATTGCAGGCTGGCAAACTTTGCTGGGCATCGATACCGGCGCCTGCAGCGCTTGAAGCTGCGGTCCGGGCAATCGAGCAGGATATCGGCGGCAGATTGCCCGATGGCTACAGCTCCGAGGTGTCGCTGCGCCAGCCGGCGTGGATCGCCACGCTGGCAACAAGTCTTGGTCAGGGGCTTGCACTCTTCACGGACTATGGCTACTCGCGTCGTGAGTACTATCACCCGCAGCGTACAGAGGGCACTCTCGCCTGCCACTATCGGCATCACTGGCATGCCGATCCGTTTTTCCTGCCAGGCTTGCAGGACATCACGGCGTGGGTTGATTTCAGTGCAGCCGCGCGAGCCGGAGCGGCGGCGGGTCTCGACGTGGCGGCCTACACGACGCAGGCTCATTTCCTGCTCGCCACCGGCATCCTGCAGGAAATGGAAACCGGTGGAACTGGGAATCAGGGCCAATCACCGGCCCGGATGCAGGCCATGGCGACAGAACTCAGGCAGTTGCTGATGCCCGGCGAGATGGGTGAACGATTCAAGATGCTGGCGCTGACCCGGGACTTTGAGCCCGCTTTCGAGCTGACGGTGCGCGACATGCGTCCAGGGCTGTAAGGGCCTCACTCGGGCTGCTCGGATGCTGCCCGGTCAGCCATGAAACGGGCGCGGGCCGCGGCACAGGCGTCCAGGCGCGCCTGACGAATGGCGGCACCGAGTGCCTCGCCGGCAAGTCCCTGTCTGGCGATCGTTGCCGTATCAACGGATCGCGCCGCCTGCCACACGGCATGAATCAGCTCACGTTGCGGGTAGGGCCGTGTCTCCAGCCCGGTACGGCCCCGCGCGTCTGCTTCGCAGGCGTCGAGAAAGGGCTCCACCCGGTCAGCCCGACGGAAGGCGTCCAGACTCTCAAGCAGGCTGAGCAGCGTCGCTGGCTTGAGTTCCAGGGCGCGATGGCAGTTGCCATGCTGGCGGGTTACCGCGATGGCCAGGTCCCTGAAGCGGTTGGGTATCGCGAGCCTGTCGCAAAGCTGCTCTACGAGCGCGATACCCCGCTGTTCATGCCCGAGATGCCTGGGCAGTTCACTCTTGGGTGTGGTGCCCTTGCCCAGATCGTGTACCAGCACCGCAAAGCGCACTTCACGCTCATGTCCGAGCCGGGCCGATTCGCGCAGGGCCAGCAGGATGTGCCGGCCGGTATCGATTTCCGGGTGCCACTTTTCAGGTTGCGGTACGCCGAACAGCACAGCCACCTCCGGAAACACGACGGCCAGTGCTCCGCAGTCGTGGAGTACCTGAAAGTAGATATCCGGGCGCGACTCGCCGAGGGCTGATTCGGTCTCCTGCCAGACGCGCTCCGGCACCAGTGCGGCGACCTCGCCGGCTGCCACCATCTCGCGCATGAGATGCAGAGTGGCGTCCGCTACGCGGAAGCCCAGGTCATGAAAGCGGGCTGCAAAGCGTGCAACGCGCAGGATGCGCACCGGGTCTTCGCGGAAAGCGGCGGAGACGTGATGCAGAAGCCGTTCACGCAGGTGTGTCTGGCCGCCGGCCGGGTCGATGAGCGTGCCGAAGCTGTCCTCAGCGATGGCATTGATGGTGAGGTCGCGTCGCTGCAGGTCTTCTTCCAGCGTTACCGAGGGGTCGGAGCGGACATCGAAGCCGTGATAACCGGGGCCGGTCTTGAGTTCGGTACGCGCGAGCGCATATTCCTCATGGGTTACGGGGTGGAGGTAAACCGGAAAACTCCGGCCTACGCGCCGATAGCCTTGCGCTTCGAGCTCGGCCGGCGTTGCGCCGACCACGACCCAGTCACGCTCCCTGACAGGCAGGCCCAGCAACCGGTCACGAACAGCGCCGCCTACCAGATAGATCTGCATGGGCCGGACCTCGCGGTACAGGCCATCAGCGCCCGGCCGTGCGACGACAGATATCGTAATGGCTATGCACGCCGGCTCCTGCCAGTGTCGTGGCCAGGTTCGCGGTCAGTGAGCGCGGTTTGATGCCCAGGCGCTGCAGTCCGTCTTCGGTGCCGACGCTGTCGAGAAGCATCGAGCGGTAGTTGTCGGTAGAAAAGGGTTTGCCAGGTACGAAGTCCATCCAGGCTGCCTGGGCCCGTGACAGTCCTTTCGACATGCCGATGATCCGCCGATTGAGTCCCAGGGTGTCAGTAATCATCTGGACGATTTCTTTCAGGGTAAAGGTCTCGGCTCCATAGAGCTGCAGGGTCTGATGTGTCGTATCGGGCCTGTCCAGTACGCGCGTGATGGCGCTGACCAGATCGTCTACATGGATCGGCGCAAAGCGGGTGTTCGGCATGGGCAATGTGAAGGCCCAGGGAATCAGCCGGACCAGCCCTGCAAAGCGGTTGATGAAATCGTCGCCGGGACCGAAGACGACAGAGGGCTGCAGGATCGTCCAGTCGAGCTGCGACTTCCGCAACAGCGCTTCCGCTTCGCCTTTGCTGCGCAAGTAGTAACTGCTTGCCTGCGGCGCCCCGGCATTCAGTGCGCTGAGCTGTACAAGCCGCGAGACGCCTGCGCTTTTACAGGCAGCGATCAGCGTCTCCATCAGTTCCACATGGACGCGATGAAAGCCCCGGCCGTCGCGGCCTGATTCATTCAGGATGCCAATCAGGTTGACGACGGCATCAGCCCCGGTGAGCAGGGTGGCCAGCGTGCCGGGCGCAAAGACATCGGCGCGAACGAGCTTTACCGATGGCTGGATACGCAAGTGGCGGGCCCGCTCCGGATCGCGCGTGGGTACCGTGATGCGGTGCCCACGGTTGGCCAGGTGGGCGACGAGTCGCGAGCCGATGAATCCCGTTCCGCCAAGTATGCAATAAGAAGCCATATGTCCCCGGTATCTGTTTTTTCAGCGGATTTGCAGCAGCAGGTTCCGGTTGCCACGACGCACGCTCATGATCAGCAGGCTCTGCTGGCTGGCCGCCTGCTGCAGTTCACGTACGTTGCGCACGCGCTTGCGGTTTACCGACACTATGATGTCGTTCGGCCGTATGCCCGCCAGCGCGGCGGGACTGTTGGGCTCGACGGCATCAATGCTGACCCCGGGCCCGGTGAAGTCCTCACCCTTGCCTTCATGGTTGCCGAGCTGGGCGCCCGCAAGGCCGGGGTGTACGTCGCCGCCGTCGATCTGTGCGCTGATGCTGATTTCGCTCAGTACAGCGGTGAACTGGCGTCGCTTGCCGTCGCGGATCACATCGACACGCACCGAGTCACCGCTGCGTTTCAGGCCGATCGTGTTGCGCAGATCGGAGGCACCCTTGACCCTCTGACCATCGACCGAAACGATGACATCGCCGACCATGATGCCGGCCTTTTCCGCTGCCGAGTCAGTGACGACCTCCTGTACCAGCGCACCTTCCGCCGTGGCTTCGATGCCGAATGCCTTTGCGCTGTCCGCATTGAAGTCGGAAATGCTCACGCCGAGCAGCCCGCGTTTCACCTCACCGTACTGGAGGATCTGGTTCATGATCGACTTGGCGATGTTCACCGGAATTGCAAAACCGATGCCGATGTTGCCGCCGCTGTTGCTGAAGATCGCGGAGTTGATGCCGATCAGTTCCCCCCGCAGGTTGACCAGCGCTCCGCCGGAGTTGCCCGGGTTGATCGATGCATCGGTCTGGATGAAGTCTTCATAACCGTCCGGATTGATACCGCTGCGCCCGAGCGCGCTCACGATCCCTGAGGTAACCGTGTGCTGCAGCCCGAAGGGATTGCCAATCGCGAGCACGAAATCCCCGACCTGCACCTGGTCGGAGTTGCCGAACTTCATCTGGACCAGATTCTTGCTGTCTTCAACCTGCAGTACGGCGATGTCCGTACCTGCGTCAGAGCCGATGACCCTGGCTTTGAGGCTGCGGTTGTCATTGAGGTAGATCTCGATCAGTTCCGCGTTCTCGACCACGTGGTGATTGGTCAGGATGTAGCCCTTCGCCGCGTCCACGATCACACCGGAACCCGCACTCTGTACCTCGCGGCGCCGCTGCGGTTGCTGCTGGTCAGGAAAGCCGAAAAACCGGCGAAAGAAGGGATCTTCCATCAGCGGATTGGTGGGCGCATTGATCGTGCCTTTGGTGGCGATACTGACCACTGCGGGCTCGACTTGCTTGACCAGTGGCGCAAGGGTAGGCATTTCCTGGCCGCCAGCACGTACCGGCAGCTGCGCGCCGGCTGTACCGGAGATGAGGGCCAGCATCAGTGCAGCCCGACAGAGCAGTCCTGTCATGCGTACAAACCTTCGGCAGGTGATTGAAGACGCGGAATCATAACGTTTTTTGTCCGCTGCCGAGTGCTTGCGCCGAGTACCCCGCAAGCCGATTGATCCGGCGCGGCATGTCCCTATATCTTGTGTGGCCGCTGAACCTGCAACAGTACCGGGAATGATTAAAGTGGGGGCCTGAATTAGCGGGCCTGTATTTATTTAACTATATGATTATAAATAAGTTTCACGCTATACAGTCCGTGAAAACAATTCTTGACAGCGCTGCGGTCGGCTCCTAAGGTACCGCTTATGTCGCCACAACATCTTGTGGCGACGATTCCAGCGAATTTTCGCGGTTTTGGCGCTTGGTGCATCGGCTGGCGAAGGGGTGTCGCCGAGATGGACTTCCGTTCCGGAGAGCAGGCTCCGGGTGCAGATTACAGGGTGGTTTGGGGGATATGAAGGCTATGAAGCCGGCAGTACAAATGGAAAACGTCAGGGCGGGCACCGTCGGCTTCCAGGAAGCGTCGATCGATATCTGGGACAAGAAATACCGGTTGAAGGCGAAGACCGGCGAGGTCGTCGACGAGACCATGGACGACACCTACAAGCGTGTTGCCCGTGCACTGGCTGATGTCGAGTCCGAGGGGGACCGGGACCGCTGGTTTGAGCAGTTTCTCTGGGCGCTCCGACGCGGGGCGATCCCGGCGGGCCGGATCATGTCGAATGCGGGTGCCCGCGAGCACAAGCCGGCTACCTCGACCATCAACTGCACGGTCTCCGGCACCATCGGCGACTCGATGCAGGACATCCTCACCAAGGTTCATGAAGCAGGCCTGACGCTCAAGGCCGGATGCGGCATCGGTTATGAATTTTCGACCCTGCGGCCCAAGGGCGCGTACGTATCGGGTGCCGGTGCGCATACCTCGGGGCCCATGTCCTTCATGGATATCTACGACAAGATGTGCTTCACCGTGTCATCTGCCGGTGGGCGGCGTGGTGCGCAGATGGGCACATTTGATGTCGGCCATCCCGATGTACTGGATTTCATTCGCGCCAAGCGCGAGGACGGCCGGCTGCGTCAGTTCAATCTTTCCCTGCTGGTAACGGATGAGTTCATGCAGGCGGTCAAGCACGACCGCGACTGGTTGCTCGCCTTCCCGCTCGATCATCGGCAACTCGAGCAGCTGGGTCTCGACGTGAACGATCCGGCGCAGGTGCTGTGGCGTGAATGGCCGGTGACCGCGGGTTACGTGACCAACGACACCGGGCAGGTTGCGTGCCGCATCTTCAAGAAGCTGCCGGCAAGGCGTCTGTGGGACATGATCATGGCCTCGACCTACGACTTCGCCGAGCCGGGTTTCGTGCTGGTCGATCGTGTCAACGAGATGAACAACAACTGGTTCGACGAGAATATCCGGGCCACGAACCCCTGCGGCGAACAGCCGCTGCCGCCCTATGGGTCATGCCTGCTCGGATCCGTCAACCTGACCAAGTTCGTGCTGGATCCGTTTGCAGAAAATGCCCGCTTTGACTGGGATGAATTCCGGCGGGTAGTGAAGGTGTTTTCGCGCATGCTCGACAACGTGGTCGAGATCAACGGACTGCCGTTGCCGCGGCAGCGCGAGGAGATTCTGCGCAAGCGCCGTCATGGCATGGGCTTCCTTGGGCTCGGTTCCACACTGACCATGCTGCGCATGCGCTATGGCTCGAAGGACTCGGTGAAATTCACCGATGATGTCGCCCGTGAAATGGCGCTGGCTGGCTGGGAGACCGCGCTGGACCTGGCCCGCGAAAAGGGCCCGGCGCCGATCCTGCTCGAGGACTTCGCAGTGACGGCGCAGATGCTGCGCAAGCGTCCGGAAATGGCCCGCGATGGCTGGAAAGTCGGTGACCGCATACCCGGGCGGGTACTGCATGCGCGCTACAGCCGCTACATGCAGCGTATCGCCGAGGTGGCTCCGGAACTGGTGAAGGATCTGGAGCAGACCGGGGCGCGGTTCACGCACCACAGTTCGATAGCGCCGACCGGGACGATTTCATTGTCCTTTGCCAACAATGCCAGTAACGGCATCGAGCCGAGTTTTGCCCATCACTATTTTCGCAACGTGATCCGCGAAGGGAAGAAGTCCAAGGAAAAGGTCGATGTCCTGTCCTTTGAATTGCTCGCCTACCGGCAGTTCGTCAATGCAGCGGCGATGCCCGGCAGCACCCGGCCGGATGAGCAGCTGCCGGAGTATTTCATTACCGCGGAGGACATCAGCCCGCGGGAACATGTGGATATCCAGGCAGCTGCGCAGCGCTGGGTAGACTCCTCGATTTCGAAGACCGCCAACGTGCCGACGGACTTCGATTACGAGAAGTTCAAGGACATCTACATGTATGCCTACGAGAAGGGGCTGAAGGGCTGTACCACTTTCCGCTTCAACCCCGAAGCTTTCCAGGGCGTACTCGTGAAGGGCAAGGATTTGCAGAATACGAAGTACACCTTCGTGCTGGAAGACGGGTCCGAAGTGACTCTCCGGGGCGATGAAGAGATCGAGTATGACGGCGAGATGCACACCGCTGCCAATCTGTTCGATGCGCTGAAGGAAGGTTATTACGGCAAGTTTTGACGCAGGGCAAAGCCCGCGGGAGAGAGACGTGGCGAAGATCAGGATTGAAAAGAAGATCGTCGGCTATCGCGTGGATGGCGACGACGGCAAGGCTGCCGACAAGAAGGCAGAGCGGTCTGCAGCGAAACGCCTGTCGGTCGAGGGTAATGTCGTGCGCATGCACGAGAAGCTCGAGCGGCCGGAAATGCTGCAGGGCTCGACCTACAAGGTGAAGACCCCGGTTTCCGATCATGCGATGTATGTGACCATCAATGATCTGGTTCTCAACCCGGGTACCGAGCATGAGCAGCGCCGCCCCTTCGAGATATTCATCAACTCGAAGAACCTCGATCACTACCAGTGGATTGTCGCGCTGACCCGGCTCATGTCGGCCGTATTCCGCAAGGGCGGCGACGTTACCTTCATGGTGGATGAACTCAAGGCGGTCTTCGATCCCCGGGGTGGTTACTGGCAGCCGGGTGGCAAGTTCATGCCATCGATCATCGCCGAACTCGGCCACATCATCGAGAAGCATCTGCGTTTCATTGGCCTGCTGCCTGCTGACACCATGGATGAGCACAAGCGCAAGCTGGTTGAGGAAAAGCGCCGTGAATACGAGGAGCAGCATCGTCAGCAGGATGCGTTCGCCCGCAGCGAATATCCGGCCGGTGCACAGATCTGCATTGCCTGCAGTACCGTCGCCGTGGTTTTCATGGACGGCTGCATGACCTGCCTCGCCTGTGGCGACTCCAAATGCGGCTGAATACGGCGTGCTAACATCCGCAGGGTAGAAGCGGCACCACTACTAACGGATGACCTTCAGCGTTCCTGATTTCAGTCGTGTCACCGTCCTGGTCGTCGGTGACGTCATGCTCGATGACTACTGGTTCGGGCCTGTCTCGCGGATATCACCCGAGGCGCCGGTGCCTGTCGTTCAGGTGACGCGGTCCCAGTCCCGCGCTGGCGGTGCGGCGAATGTCGCCATCAACCTTGCCAGCCTCGGTGTACGTACCACGCTCACCGGTATCGTCGGTCGCGACGCCAATGGCGCCACCCTGGCGCGGCTGTTGAAAGACAATGGCGTGACAGCGGAATTCATCCAGTCGGCGGCCCAACCCACGATTACCAAGCTGCGCGTGCTGAGCCGCAACCAGCAGCTGATCCGTCTCGATACCGAGGACACCTACCCGCTGAGCGATGTCAGGACCTTGCCGGGCATGCTTGAGCGGCATCTGCCAAAGACCAGCATCTGTGTTTTTTCGGATTACGGGAAAGGCACCCTGGCAGACATTCAGCGGCTGATCACTATCTGTCGGCAACGCGGGGTTGCCGTACTCGTCGACCCCAAAGGCAGCGACTTCGCCCGCTATCGTGGTGCCAGTCTGCTGACGCCGAACCTGAGCGAATTTGAAGAGGTGGTCGGACGTACAGACGGCGACGATGATATTGCCGAGCGTGGCAGCGCCTTGCGTGAGGCGCTGGATATCGAGGCGCTGGTGATCACGCTCGGGGAGCGCGGCATGGCGGTGATCACGGCAGGCGAAGAGGCGATGTTTCTGCCGGCACGGGCACGCCAGGTGTTCGATGTGACTGGTGCCGGTGATACGGTCATAGCGACACTGGCAGCCGCACTGGGTGGCGGGCAAACCCTTTACGAAGCAGCAGGGCTTGCCAATCTGGCGGCCGGACTGGTGGTTGGCAAGATCGGTGTGGCCTCGGTTACACCCTCGGAACTCAGGCTTTCGCTGCACGAACACGGTCAGGGCGGGCGCGGTCTGCTCAGTCGAAGCGAAGCGCGGCAGATTGCCGCGGAGGCACGTTCGCGCGGCGAGCGTCTGGTCATGACCAACGGCTGTTTCGATATCCTGCATGCCGGCCACGTGGCCTACCTGGAGGAAGCCAAGCGGCGCGGTGATCGCCTGCTCGTCGCCGTGAACGACGATGCATCGGTGACGAGGCTGAAGGGGTCGGGACGCCCGATCAACCCATTGGCGGATCGCATGGCCGTGCTGGCCGGACTTGCCGCCGTTGACTGGGTGGTGCCCTTCAGCGAGGACACCCCTGAGGCGCTGGTATCAGAAGTCCTGCCGGACGTACTCGTGAAGGGTGGAGACTACCGCCCGGAGAACATTGCGGGAGCGCGCGCCGTACTGGCACGGGGAGGTACTGTCGAGGTGCTCGGTTTCCATCCAGGTCGCTCGACCAGCACGATCGTCGAGGCCGTCAACCGGCTGGCAAAGCAATAGCCCTTTCATCCGGCAGTCGGCAAGCAGGTCACTGATGGGCAGAACTTCCTGGTTGCGGATTGCGTATATCGTTCTCAGCTACCTGCTCGTACCGCTGTTGCTGGTGCACCTTTACTGGCGGAGTATCAGTGCGCCCGCCTACCGAAAGAGAATCGCCGAGCGCTTCGGCTTCGGGATGGCGCGCCTGCGGCAGCCGTCCATCTGGGTGCATGCGGTATCGGTGGGCGAGGTCCAGGCGGCGGCGCCACTGGTGCGCGCCCTGCTGAAGCGCTATCCCGGCCTGCCGCTGGTGATGACCACGATGACACCGACCGGCAGCGAACGCGTCCGGCTGCTGTTCGGCGATACGGTCGTGCACAGCTACGTGCCCTACGATCTCGCCGCAGCGGTTCGGCGGTTCTTTGACTGGGCCCGGCCTTCGCTTGCCATCATCATGGAGACGGAACTCTGGCCCAACCTCTATCATGAGTGTGGCCAGAGGCGTGTGCCGCTGGTTCTGGCCAGCGCCCGGATATCCACGCGCTCACTCGGGCGCTATCGCCGGCTGATACCGCTGTTTCGCGATACGCTGGCCAATGGCATCGTCATCGCTGCACAGACACCGGCCGATGCCGGGCGGTTTCGTTCGCTGGGCGCAAATCCGGCGCGTACGCACGTTACCGGCAATATCAAATTCGATTTCGAGTTGCCGCCTGAGGTTCTGCAGGCCGGGCGTGCGCTGCGTGCGATGCAGGCGCGTGACCGGCCAGTCTGGGTGGCGGCCAGTACGCACGACGGTGAGGAATCCGTGCTGCTTGCTGCGCATGTGTTGATCCGGCAGCAGCATCCGCAAGCCCTGCTTCTGCTCGTGCCCCGTCACCCTGAGCGATTTTCCGAGGTGGCGGCCCTCATCGAAAGCTGTGGGCTGAATCATGTCACGCGCAGCAGTGCGGCGGTTGCAGATCAACGCACAACGGTATTTCTCGGCGATACGATGGGCGAGCTGACGACCTTCTACGCGGCTGCAGATGTCGCTTTTGTCGGTGGCAGCCTGATCGCCATCGGCGGTCACAACCTGCTCGAACCGGCCTCGCTCGGGATGCCCGTCATTACCGGCCCACACAACGAAAACGCTGCCGACATCTGTGCGCTGCTCGTGACCTGCGGGGCGGCGAGCGTGGCCTCGGATGCGGACGGCATCGCTGCAGAGGTCTGCCGGCTGTTCGCCGATCCGGCAGAGCGGCAGCGGCGCGGCACGGCCGGCCAGGCCGCCATTGCAGACAATTGCGGGGCGCTGGAGCGCCTGCTGAAGCTCATCGATCCGCTGATTCCCGCGAATACGGATTGAAGCCGGAAAGTATTCCCGGGCTACTTCAGCAATGTATCGACCTGGGCGAGATCATCGACCACCAGCGTGCCCGCCGCCTGCTTGAGACGCAAGCCGTTGATCAGGTAGTCGTAGCGGCTGCGGAGGTACTGTGCTTCCGCAACATAGGTCTTGCGTTTGGCATCGAGTACATCGACGGCAGTGCGGGTACCGACTTCGTAGCCGGCCTCGCTGGCCTTGAGTGCGGTACGGCTCGATTCGAGGGCCTGCTTCAGCGCCGCCACCCGGGAAATATCCGAGATTACGCCGAGGTAGGCGTCACGGGTCTGCTGTTCGGTATCGCGCTGGGTGCGTTCGAGGCGTTCGCGCGATGCCCGATGCCGGTACACGGCCTGCTGGACTCTTGCCGAGGTCTGGCCGCCGCTGAAGATGGGCAGCGCCATCTGCAGCGAGATGCTGTCACTCTCCAGATCCGTGGCCGTGGGGTTTCGATCTGGCGAGCGCGCGAAACCCGTGTTGTCGGTATTGTTCCTGCTGAGTACCAGATCGACGGTCGGGTAGTGTCCGGTACGCGCCAGGCTGACGTCATCCTTGGCGATCCGGGTGCCGATCTGGCTGGATATGACGCTGCGATTCTGTTGCAAGGCGGTGTTGACCCAGGCTTCGACGTCGTTGGGATCAGGCGAGACCAGCGGGATGTCTGCAGCGGGCTTGGCCAGCGCAGGCGGGATCTCGTCGATGATCGTGCGCAGTGCTTCCCAGTTGTTGGCGAGCGCACGCTTGGCAAGGATTTCGTCGGTAACCGCCTGGTCGTATGCCGCCTGGGCTTCCTGCACATCGGTAATCGCAATGAGTCCGACCTCGAAGCGCTTCTGTGCCTGTTCCAGCTGGCGGCCGATGGATTCCCTGGCCGCCTGTTGTGACGCGAGGGTGTCTTCGCCCGCCAGCACCAGGAAGTAGGTGGTAGCGACGCGCACAATCAGATCCTGCTGTGCGGCCTGGTAGTCCGCATCTGCCTGGGCTGCTTGCTTGCCGGCCTGCGAGAGCGTTACCCATTGATCCCAGCGAAACACGCTCTGGCGCAGTTCCAGTACCCAGTTCCTGGCATCAGTGTCGCGTGAGTCGACCACGCGGGTTAATTGCTGGCCACCGAAGAAGGTGCTGGTGGTGCCGTTGGCGGCATTGTTGGCAAGAGTCATCCGGCCACTCACCTGCGGCAGCAGTGCGCCGCGTGCAATGGGCTTGCCTTCAAGGACAGCAAGACGATTGGCTTCGGCTTCCCGCACCTGTGGGTCACTCTGCAGTGCCTTTTCGTAGACCTGCAGCAGCGAATCAGCATGGGCTGCCTGTGCCAGAAGCAGGGCGACGGGCAAAAGCCGGCGGAAATTTCTCATGGTCTGCATTCCTGTTGTTGTTCTGGCGGCGGCTGCAAGCTGCTCAGAAAGTGAAAGCCTGGTGTTCCGGCGCATTCTTCAGCGGCGGCACGACGGTCTCCAGCAGAAATTCCGTGGACCACTCGTTTTCGCCAAGCCGGCGCACCAGCCGGGCCTCCATCTGTGGTGCGCTACCGGTAACCACGAACAGGCGGCCACCGGGGGCAAGCCAGTCCGCGAAACGACGATCGTAGACCGGCAGAGAGCCGGTCACGGCAATAAGGTCGAATCGGCTATCCGGTACGAAGTCGAAGACATCCCTATTGTGGACCTCGGCACCACGAAAGCCCAAGGCTGCGAGCTTCTTTTCCGCTGTGCTGGCCAGTTCCGCGATGATTTCCAGGCTGGTTACTGTGCCGCCCAGCGCTACCAGACAGGCGGTCATGAATCCGCTGCCCGTACCGACCTCGAGCATCCGTTCGGCGGGCGCCGGAGACAATGCCTGCAACAGGCGGCCTTCCAGTTTCGGGGGCAGCATGGTTTGCCCGCCCGGCAGCGGTATACAGGTATCGGCAAAGGCAAGGGCACGGTAGCGCGGCGGCACAAACTGCTCGCGGGGAACGGTCCCCAGCACAGCCAGAATTGCCGGATCAAGCACATCCCAGGTCCGCACCTGCTGGTTGACCATCTGGGTGCGTGCAAATTCGATATGGGTGTTCATGCGGAGCGGCTCAGGTTAAGGAGTTTGCTGATTGCAGACAAGTTCAGGACCGGCTGCCCGACCATTATCGCCCGAGTGCCGGATTATGGTGAACCCCCGGACTCGGCGGTAGACCCATCGGCTATGCTCTCCCACATCCGCGAGGCCGGTTCGCGCCGTATTTCTGCCGCAAGAGAAACGGGCGCAATTAACGATGAGAGGAGGGCGGGGCCCGGCTGACCCTCCCGGTAGCATTGTCCAGATGACCGAGACGTGGTTAATCCTGGCGCTTGCCGTGATCTGCTTCGGGCTTGTTGGCACCTGCCTGCACCTCTGGCGCTCACGCAGTGCCTATACCCGCAGTGTCGAGGCCCTCAACCAGGAGATCCTCGATGCCGCAGAGGCGTCTGCCTTTGGCAAACGGGTGACTCAGCCGGCATCGGCCCCGGCGGGTTTTTCTGCGCTTGGTGACAACATCAACCGCCTGTTCGATACGCTGAATGCCAAGGACCGGCAGATGCGCCAGCGCGAGGCGCTGTTCCAGGATCTGGCCAATACGATGCCGGAGGTCGTCCTCGTGCATCGTGATCGTGTGATCTTCGCCAATAACGTTGCTGCCGGGCTGATAGGGCTGACTCCCGAGCAACTCGTTGGTCGGCCGGTGACGGACCTGGTGCGGCCGGCCTACAGGGCCGTGACCCGCAAGAATCTCAGCGGTCGGCTGGCCGGTGAATCAGTGCCGGACCGTCTGGAGATTCAGCTCATCTCGGGTGATGAAGGCGGCATGTGGGTCGAGGCGGCCGGTTCGATGATCGACTATCGCGGACAAAAGGCCATCCTCACCATTGCCCGCGATATCAGTTACCGGAAGAGCATCGAAGCGAATCTGGGCCGTGGCAAGCAGCAGGCGCAGATCACCCTGGAGTCGATCGGCGAAGGCGTAGTCACTACCGATACGCAGGGCATGATCGACTACCTGAATGGTGCGGCCGAGAAGCTGATCGGGGTCAGCCGCGAGCTTGCGGTTGGCAAGCGCATGACCGATCTCCTGAAGCTGGTCGACGAGTCGGACCGCAAGGATCTTGGCGACCCGGTGTCGCGATGTCTGGCGGAGCGGCGCCAGGTGAGCCTGGGTCGTCGCGCTCTGATGCTCACGGTCGACGATGGGCGTGAACTTTCAGTCGAGCTCACCGCCTCGCCGATCATCGGTGCCGGCGATACCGTCGCCGGTGCGGTGGTGATCATGCACGACGTGACAGAGATGCGCGGCCTGACCCGCCGCATCTCTTACCAGGCCGCTCATGACGCTCTCACCGGTCTGGCCAACCGCAGCGAATTCGAGCGACGTGTGCAGGAGGCCATCGAGTCCGGGCGCGAGGACGGTGCCCACTCCGTACTCTGCTATATGGATCTCGACCGCTTCAAGGCGGTCAACGATACCTGTGGCCATCTGGCTGGCGACAACATGCTGCGCGAGATCGCCAAGCTGATTCGTGACAAGGTTCGTGACTCCGATCTCGTGGCACGGCTTGGCGGCGACGAATTCGGCATGCTGCTGCTGCGCTGCCCGCTGGACAAGGCGCGCCAGATCGCCGACGACGTGTGCAACGCTGTCCGGGACTACCGCTTCGTCTGGCAGGACCGGATTTTCACCGTCGGAATCAGCATCGGACTGGTTGAGGTTGCGCGTGAGACCGGTTCGCTCAAGGACCTGCTCAGTGCTGCCGACTCGGCCTGCTATGTGGCCAAACAGCAGGGCCGCGGCCGCGTCCATGTCTACTCGTCACGCGATGAGGTTTCGGCACGGCAGCGCGGCGATATCCACTGGCTGCAGCTGCTGCAGGCCGCCTTGCGTGAAAACCGCTTTGAACTCCATACCCAGCCCGTGATCGCGACCACCGGCCGGGTCAGCGCCGGGCCGGCTTTCGAGGTGCTCCTGCGCATGACCGACGAGGATGGCAAGCTGGTGCTGCCCCGGCAGTTCATTCCGGCGGCAGAACGGTATCAACTCATGCCGGGCATCGATCGCTGGGTAGTGCAGGCGACGCTGGCGGCCCTGGCACATGGCGCCATCCGGCTGCCCGACGACCGCAGCTGCAGCATCAATCTCTCGGGGCAGTCACTTGCCGACGAGGGCTTTCTCGAGTTTGTCGTCGAGTGCCTTGATCACAGCCAGATCGCTCCGAACCGGATCTGCTTCGAGATCGGCGAGACGGCGGTGATGGACCGCTTCGACCAGGCGCGGCGTTTCATCGCTGTGCTGCACGGCATGGGTTGTCAGTTTGGCCTCGATGACTTCGGCAGCGGCTTTGGCTCGTTTACCACCCTCCGGGACCTGTCAATCGATTACCTGAAGATCGACGGCAGCTATACGCACGACCTCAAGCCCGATACGCTGAATCATCAGGTCGTGAGCGCCATCACGGGCATGTCACGCATTCTCGGCTTCCGCGTGATTGCAGAGCAGGTTGAAGCGCAGGCGGATTTCGAAGCGCTGCGTACCATCGGTGTGGATTTCATCCAGGGGCACTTCATCGACCGGCCGCATCGTCTGGGCGAGACGAGCGGCGAGATGGCGATACACTAGGAAAGAACCAGTTTGCCGACTTGCAGTTGGCATCCAGTGACAGTTCAACGCTGACTTCATCTGCCGGAAAGTCCCTGACTTCTGTGAGGCCGGCCAGCTCCGTATCGTTCTGTGGCGTGCAGAGCACGCCATCGCCGTCCGTATCAGCCCAGGCATAGATCACCAGGCCCTCGCCGGCACCCGCCGGGTACTCGATGGTTCCGCTGAAGTCGCCGACCGGCGCCGTGAACTCACCCATGAAGAGCAGCGGGTGGCGCAGTTCGCCCACGCCGGTCCATGCGTGATAGGCCATGACATGCAATTCGCCAGAGCGTGCTGCGTCGCCAGGCATTTGCACGGTACCGCTGATCTTCAGGCTGCGCATTTCCGGTGGCTTCTCGCTGCAGGCTGCCGCCAGGAATGCCGCGATGGCTGCCGCACAGATAACCCGGAGTGTCCTGGATTTCATTGTCCGCTCCCCAGCTGAATCGGCGGCAGGCTGAAGACGCGCAGGAAGTTGCCTGACAGCACCTGCTCCATCTCGTCCGCTGTATAGCCTTGTTCCCGCATCCCGGCCACAAATGCCCTCAGGTGGGACTTCACGTAGCCCGGGAACTGTACCCCGTCGGAGCCGTAGATCAGCTTGTCGATCACGCCGCCAGCCTTGATGCGGTGGAGAAAATCCCCGAGCAGGGCATCGGCACGTTCAGCGCCGAGCGCGCCGGGCTCCAGAAATACGTTGCTGTACTTCTGCGCGAGTGCGATCGCCGAGTCCGTGTACGTCAATGCCCTGCCAAGACTGTCATAGCCGGAGTGTCCCAGAATGAATATGCAGTCCGGAAATGCCTGGATGGAGCCTTCAAGATAGGCCGGGTCTGCATATGGGGGTTCGTAACGCGTGCCCGGATTCGGGCTGGTACCGGTATGCAGATATACCGGTTTGCGCAGACGGCCACAGATTTCGTAAATGCCATCGAAGCGCCGGTCATCGAAACGAAACTGCTGATGAGCGTGGGCAAGCTTGATGCCGTGCATGCCCGGCAGCTTTACGCCGGCTTCGAGGCGGGCGAGTTCTGCCGCACTGTCGTTGTTCCAGTCATCGACGCGCAGACTGGCAAAGCCATACAGGCGACCCGGAACTGATGCGATCTCGCCGGCCACAAACTCGTTGCTGGCGATGCCGGTCGTGGCCGGGCTATAGAGCGCAAACAGCCCGCCTGCAGAGATGCCCGCGCTGTCCAGTTGCCCGACGATGGTCTTGCCGCGCAGGTTGTAATCGACAAACGGGCCCATGACCCACTTGAAACCCGTGGGTACCCGGTCAGTGAGGCGCTGGCGAAAACCCGGCGGCGTCATCGCCCAGGTCCCCGTATGCAGATGCATGTCGATGACCGGAATGCGTCGGCCATCGACCAGAACACCGGGCTCCGGCGCGCGTCCGCAAGCGGCGAGCAGGATGATGGTGAGTGTGATCAGAATGCGCACGGTTGCTTGCATGGTCCTCTCAATCCTGTGGCCCGGAATTCAGTGATGGTGGGGGAAACACCGCACCGCGCGGATAGCGCAGATGCGAAGTCTCCAGCGGCTCACTGGCTATCCCCGGTAGTACATCACGATAGTACTGCAGTGGCCAATAGTGACCGTTCCGTTTGAATGTCGCGCGGCCGGGATGTTCCGTGACGTCGATATTCCAGGCATTCTCGAGCGGTGTATTGGTGGCCGGTGCAACATCGTCGGTATTGATCACGGCCATGGCAAAGTCGGCACAACGACCATGATTCCGCGCGCCATGTCGCCAGTCGACGAAACCGTGCAACTGGAAGGGATCCAGAAAGACCATCGTCACGCGCGCGGGATGCGCCTGTGTCGGGAGGCTGCGGCGATAGCTTTCGCAAAGTGCATCGGCAATGTAGGCGCCGGAACTGTGGGTGACGAGTTGCAGTTCCTGCAATGCTTCATGCCCGGCGAGCAGCTTGCCAAGCTGTGTACCGAGTCGTTCCGCCGTTGCAACTGCACGCAGGCGATTGTCAGACCACGGGGCCCAGTGCAGGAAGCGCACCGCGACATCGCGTCGGCCTGTTTCCGCGTAGTGTGTCCTGATTCGCGCGATGATTTCCGGAAATAGCGGGTTTTCGCCATCTGCGCTGCCGTGCGCAACGATCACGGCCACACGTGTATCCGGCGGCAGATCAAGCGCCATGGCCGGCAGGGACACTTCGAGTGGCATGCGCGTATACAACTCCATGCCCACGACGATTGTCCCCATGACGAGCAGCGTGATCGCGATTCTCTTCACGCGGCAGAGTGTAATTCCTGACAAGGGCAACGTCCCGCCAAAAAAACCCCGCACGCGGCGGGGTTTTCTTGCAGTGATCCGCTGATCCTAGAGCAGCGGCACCAGCAGCAGAGCCACGATGTTGATGATCTTGATCAACGGATTGATGGCCGGGCCGGCGGTGTCCTTGTAGGGGTCGCCGACGGTATCACCGGTGACTGCGGCCTTGTGCGTCTCCGAGCCCTTGCCGCCGAAGTTGCCTTCTTCGATGTATTTCTTGGCATTGTCCCAGGCGCCGCCACCGGTACACATCGAGATGGCCACGAAGAGGCCGGTGACGATGGTGCCGATCAGCAGGCCGCCGAGTGCGCGGATGCCGGCACCCGGCCCCATCAGCAGGTTCATGCCGAAGCCGACGACGACGGGTACCAGGATCGGCAACAGCGAAGGGACGATCATCTCCTTGATCGCCGCACGGGTCAGGAGGTCGACGGCGCGCGTGTAGTCGGGTTTGCCGGTGCCCTCCATGATGCCCTTGATTTCCTTGAACTGCCGGCGCACTTCGACGACCACCGAGCCGGCCGCCCGGCCAACCGCTTCCATCGCCATGGCACCGAACAGGTAGGGCACCAGACCGCCGATGAACAGGCCGATGATCACGGCCGGGTCGGACAGACTGAAGACTTGCAGTTTTCCGGCAGCTTCGAGGTTGTGGGTGTAGTCGGCGAACAGCACGAGGGCGGCCAGACCGGCTGAACCGATGGCGTAACCCTTGGTGACGGCCTTGGTCGTGTTGCCGACGGCATCGAGTGCGTCGGTGATCGTGCGCACGTTCTTCGGCAGGCCGGCCATTTCCGCGATGCCGCCGCCGTTGTCCGTGATCGGACCGTAGGCGTCGAGTGCCACGACCATACCGGTCATCGACAGCATGGCAGTTGCAGCGATCGCGATGCCGTAGAGGCCTTCGATTTCGAAGGCGGCCCAGATCGCGGCGCAGACCGCCAGTACCGGCAGTGCCGTGGACTTCATCGACACCGCAAGGCCGGCGATGACGTTTGTGCCGTGACCGGTCTGCGAAGCCGCGGCGACGTAACGTACCGGGCCGTATTCGGTGGCGGTGTAGTACTCGGTGATCCAGATCAGCGCTGCAGTCAGCACCAGACCGACGACCGCGCAGGCAAACAGGTTGGTGGCCGATTCGCCCATCATGGACTGGCTCACGGGCCAGAACGCGGCCAGGGCCAGAATGCCCGACACCGCCACGCCCCGATAAAGCGCATTCATGATCTTGCCGCCTTCGCGTGCGGTGACGAAGAACGTACCGACGATGGAGGCCACGATCGACACCGCGCCGAGTACCAGCGGGTAGAGGATGTAGCGGAGGTCGAGGCCGCCATCGGCGCCCTTGAAGAGCAGTCCGCCGAGTACCATCGTTGCAACCACGGTGACCGCATAGGTTTCGAACAGGTCGGCCGCCATGCCGGCGCAGTCACCGACGTTGTCACCGACGTTGTCGGCGATGACCGCCGGGTTACGGGGGTCATCTTCCGGAATGCCGGCTTCGACCTTGCCGACCAGGTCGGCGCCGACGTCGGCGCCCTTGGTGAAGATGCCGCCACCCAGACGCGCGAAGATCGAGATCAGTGAACCGCCAAAGGCGAGGCCGATCAGCGAGTGCAGGGCTGCATCGTCACCGATGATGCCACGCATCACGGCAAAGTATCCGGCGACCCCGAGCAGGCCGAGTCCGACCACGAGCATGCCGGTGATGGCGCCGCCCCGGAAGGCGATCTGCAGTGCCTGGTTCAGCCCTATGCCGGCCGCATGGGCGGTACGCACATTGGCCCGGACCGATACGTTCATGCCGATGAAACCGGCGGCGCCGGAGAGTACGGCGCCGACCACGAAGCCACCGGCGGTCTCGGGACCGAGTGCCACCGCGAGGATGATTGCCAGCACCACGCCGACGAAGGCGATGGTGATGTATTGGCGGTTGAGATAGGCCTGTGCGCCGGCCTGAATTGCCGCAGCGATTTCCTGCATGCGGGCATTGCCAGGCGACTGGGCAATGATCCAGCGTGCCATCAGGGCGCCATAGATCAGGGCCAGCAGGGAAGCGCCAATGGCCAGCGAAATGGCCAGGTCGGTTGACATGGTCGAGTCCTCCAAGACTACTCAAATTGGAGCCAGGCTGGTTTTTCTTGCCTGACGCAGATGCCCCCGGAATCCGCTTTCTTATGCAGAAGAACCCGCCTGGCCGAAGGCTGTTAGCGGGCCGGAAAAAAGGCGCGCAATCATAGCACTAAAGCGCGGCGGCGCCAGATGGCACCGGAATGCCTTTGGTGCCCGGAAGTCAGCGCCGCTTTGGCAGCTTCTTCTTTACGGGGATGCCCTTGAGGCTGACATATGCCGGCAGGCCGTCCTTGTAGGGCGGGTAGTCTTCACCCTGAATCAGCGGCGCCAGGTAGCGGCGTGCCGCCGGAGTGATGCCGAAACCATCACGGCTTATGTACGAGCGGGGCATCATTTTTTCGTGATTGGCCACCTTGTCGAGGGGGGCCGTGCCGATGGTCCACCGGTAGGGCCGGTCGGACTTCCGGACGATGGTCGGCATTACCGAATTCCTGCCGCGCAGGGCGAGCTCTACCGCCGCCTTGCCGACCGCATAAGCCTGTTCCACATCGACCCGCGAGGCGATGTGACGGGCCGAGCGCTGCAGGTAGTCCGCGATTGCATAGTGGTACTTGAGTTTCAGTTCATCCCGGACCAGCGTGGCCAGCACAGGGGCGACGCCGCCGAGCTGCTTGTGGCCAAAGGCGTCGCTGGTGCCGGCATCGGCCAGGAAGCGTCCGTCTGCGTAGCGCGCGCCTTCGCTGACGACGACGACGCAATAGTCGTATTTGCGCACGCTCTCGCTGACCCGCTTCAGGAAGGCATCCCGGTCAAAAGGTATTTCGGGGAACAGGATGATGTGCGGCGCCTCACCGGCTTTCTCGCCCGCCAGTCCGGCGGCTGCCGCAATCCACCCCGCATGGCGGCCCATGACCTCGAGGATGAAAACCTTGGTGGAAGTTCGCGACATCGACATCACGTCGAGGGCCGCCTCGCGTGTCGACGTGGCGATGTATTTTGCGACCGAGCCGAAGCCCGGGCAGGTGTCGGTAATCGGCAGGTCGTTGTCCACTGTCTTGGGAACGTGGATCGCGACGATCGGGTAGCCGAGGCGCTCGCCAAGCTGCGATACCTTCAGGCAAGTGTCAGCCGAGTCGCCGCCGCCGTTGTAGAAAAAGTAGCCGATATCGTGGGCGCGGAATACCTCGATCAGGCGCATGTACTCGGCACGGTTTTCGTCGAGCCCCTTCAGCTTGTAGCGGGCCGAGCCGAAGGCGCCACCGGGCGTGTGGCGCAGGCCGGCGATGGCTCGTGCGCTTTCCTTGCCGGTATCGATCAGGTTCTCGTCCAGGGCGCCGAGGATGCCATTGCGACCCGCATAGAGCTTGCCGATACGGTCAGGATGCTTGCGTGCGGTCTCGATCACGCCGCAGGCGGAGGCGTTGATGACGGCGGTAACACCGCCGGACTGGGCATAAAACGCGTTCCGCTTCGGCATGGCTCGGGACTCTCCTGGGCTGTTCTTCTGAAGCGAAAATTAGCACAACGGTGCCGGTTGCGCGTTCATCGCGCGCTCCTGCCGAGACCGGCGGGCCGGACACTGCCACGGGGGGCAGTTTGACGTGGCAAAGCCTGTCACTGTAGTTTACGCGGCCTCTCAATTCCGATCAGGAGCGCCCACTTGCGCATCGTCTTTCTTGGCGCGCCGGGTTCCGGCAAGGGCACGCAGGCCCAGCGGCTCATGGCTGAGCACCACATCCCGCAGGTGTCGACCGGCGATCTGCTGCGCGAGTCAGTAGCTGCCGGCAGTGAGCTCGGCCGCCGGGCGAAGGCTGCCATGGATGCCGGTGAACTGGTTTCCGACGACATCGTGCTGGGTATCATTCGCGAGCGGTTGCAACAGGACGATGCGGCAGCCGGATTCGTGCTCGACGGCTTTCCGCGCAATCTTGCCCAGGCCACCGCGCTTGAAGGCGTGCTGGCCGGTATCGGCCGGCCTCTGGATGCCGCCGTACTCATCGATGTGGATTTCGATATCCTGATGAAGCGGCTCACCGGTCGCCGCACCTGCTCGGTTACCGGCAAACTGCTGAACATCCATTTCTCGCCGAAGTCGGAGCTGGATGCCTGCCTGAAGGCGGGGGGTGAGCTCGTGCAGCGTGCTGACGACAATGAAGAAACGATCGGCAACCGGCTCAAGGTATACCGTGCCCAGACCGAGCCGCTGGTCGAGCATTACCGGGCCGCCGGACTGCTCCGCACGATCAACGGCCAGGGCAGCGTGGACGAGGTCTATCAGCGGGTACAACAGGCGCTCAAGGCCTGAACCGTCCGGGCGTCCTGTCTCAGGCCGTCCCGAGTGCCGCGAGCAGCGGCTCACCGATCACTGATTGCCGCCAGCCCGAGAGCGGGCGCAGCTCGCGTTCGCCACGGATCAGTGCCGAGAGGTCCTTCCGCGTGGCGAGAATTTCCGGCGCCACGTTCAGCATCTTCGCCACTTCATCGACGACTTTGGCCAGGCGTTTGATCTCGGCCTGATCGATCAGCTCAGGGCGCAGCTCCTGGCTCAGGTCGGTACCGTCGGCCAGCTCCGCGGCAGCCGCTGCCAGCTCGGCGAGCAGCGCGCCGCCCTGACGCCGTACCACCCCGGCCGGCAGATCTTCGCAGTTGGCCAGCGCTGTTTCGTCTGGCGGATTGCGTTGCGCGATATCCAGCAGTGCGCGATCGCTGATGATCCACTGCCGTGGCCGGTCCGCGCGAATTGCATTCTCCTCCCGCCAGCGCGCCAGGCGTCGCGCCCGCAACTGCACGGCAACCGGCATGCGCGGCAGACCTGACAGGCGGCGCCACGCGCCGTCGGGATCATTCCGGTACAGGGCAGGATCGACAAGCCGCGCGCTGTCCTCGATTGCCCATGCATGGCGCCCGAGCCGCTCGAGTTCCTCGCAGAGCATGGCATGTACGGTGGGCAGATGGATGACATCGGTGTTGGCGTAGGCGATCAGCTCGGGGCGCAGTGGCCGCTGCGACCAGTCGGCGCGCGTGTGGGTCTTGTCCACATCGATATCCAGCAGCGTCTTGACCAGCGCCGCGTAGCCGACCTGGGCCGGATGGCCGACCAGCGCGGCTGCGATCTGCGTGTCGAACAGCGGCTGGGGCAGGCATTGGTGAGTCACCCAGGCGACTTCGAGATCCTGCTTCGCCGCGTGCAGCACGCGCATGCCGGTTCCAGCGCAGAGGATGTCCCACAGCGGGCGCGTATCGAGTCCGGCCAGCTCATCGACGCAAAATATCCGCGCGCCAGCGGCGATCTGCACCAGGCAAAGGCGCGGCGTGAACTGCGTGGTGCGCGCGAACTCGGTATCTATGGCGATGAGGCTGTCGCGGGAAATTGCCGCACAGGCGTCATCGAGTTGTGATTGCTGATCGACCAGTACGCCGGTCTGGATAAGGGCTGGCATAAATACGGAGTGTAGTGGATCATCGTCCATTCCCACCACGGTCATGGATTGCACGGCTGCAGACGATGCTTGCCATCATCGACTTTTTCCTGCAGATCACACTGCGCCGCCGGGGTCCGGAAGATCTGCCGGATTCGCGTTTCCTGCTGCTGTTGTCCGCCCTGTGTTACGGCATCGTGCAGCTGTTTCTGGCCCTGCCGATCTACAGCCTGTCGGTCATGCTGTTCAGAAGCGTCCTGATCGATATCGGCCTGCTGTGCATCTGCGTGTGGGGCCTCCTGTGGCTCACGCGGCATATGTCGCGCTCCAGGCAGACGCTGACGGCATTTTTCGGTACCGGCGCATTGCTCGGCGTGCTGATGTTGCCCTTCAATTTCTGGCTCGATGCGCTGTCGGTCCCCGGCCAGCCCGCGCTGCTGCCGACTGCGGGCCTGCTCGCGATCGTCAGTTGGTCGCTGGTCGTCAACGGGCACATCTTTTCGCGGGCGCTGTCCATACCCTTTGTGGCAGGCCTCATGCTTTCGCTTGCATACTTCTTTCTCAATTACCTGGTTTTCTGGCAGCTCGGACCACCGCCTGCCTGAGGCGTTTTCTGCATGCAGCATGTACACATACTCGGCGTTTGCGGCACCTTCATGGGTGGCGTGGCGGCGATTGCCCGCGAGGCCGGGTTCCGCGTCACCGGTTCGGACCGCAATATCTATCCGCCGATGAGCGATCAGCTCGCGCGGCTCGGCGTCGAACTGATCGAAGGCCATGAGGCCGCGCAGCTCACGCCCGCGCCGGACATGGTCGTGGTGGGCAACGTGATGACGCGTGGCATGCCGGTCATCGAGGAACTGCTCAACCGCCGTATTCCCTACATGTCGGGTCCCGAGTGGCTGGCAACGACGGTACTGCGCGACCGGCTGGTAATCGGCGTGTCCGGCACACACGGCAAGACCACGACCACCAGCCTGGTGGCGTGGATACTCGAATATGCGGGCCGCAATGCAGGTTTTCTGATCGGCGGCGTACCGGTGGATTTTGAATTCTCGGCGCGGCTGGGCAAGGATCCGGTGTTCGTCATCGAAGCCGACGAGTACGACACCGCGTTCTTCGACAAGCGTGCCAAGTTCCTCCTGTACCGGCCGCAGACGCTCATCATCAACAATCTGGAGTTCGATCACGCGGATATCTATCCGGACCTTGCGGCGATCACCCGGCAGTTTCACCAGCTGGTCCGCGCAATTCCGGGCAATGGCACGCTGATCGTGCCGGGCAAGGATGCCAACGTCGATGCGCTGCTGAAACTCGGCTGCTGGACGCCACTGCAGCGCTTCGCCAGCAGCAACGGCACCGTGGCCGACTGGACGGCCTGTGAGGATCCGCCGGGCACGCTCTCCATCCTGCATCAGGGCGAAGAAGTGGGCCGCTGTGACTGGCAGCTGTCCGGTGCGCATAACGCGGAGAATGCCCTGGCTGCGTTGCTCGCCGCTGCCTCGGTCGGCGTCGAACCGGCCGTTGCGATCGAGGCCATCGGTCGCTTCGGCGGCGTGCGCCGTCGGCTGCAGCGCCTGGGTGATTTCAAAGGCGTGCAGCTCTTCGATGATTTTGCACATCATCCGACTGCCATACGTCGCACGCTCGAGGCGATCCGGCGGCGTGCCGGTGTGCGCCGGGTGATCGCGGTGTTCGAGCCGCGTTCGAACAGCATGAAACTCGGTGTTTATCAGGACACGCTTGCGGCAGCGCTCTCGGCTGCCGATCTCGCCTGGATACTGCGGCCGGCGGGCCTGCAATGGGACCTGGATGCCGAATTTCGTGATGCGCCGCAGGTGCGGGTCTGTGCCGACACTGCGGCCATCGTGCGTGAGCTTGCCGCTGCGGGACAGCCGGGCGATGCCGTTGTCGTCATGAGCAACGGCGATTTCCAGGGCATACACGGCCAGCTGGCGACCGCGCTCGGGGCCACCGACTGAGGTGCCTGCGGTGACGCGCTGATGACCCGCATCACGATCCCGCTGTTTCCGCTGAACGCCGTGCTGTTTCCGGACGGCCCCCTGCCATTGCGGATCTTCGAAGCCCGCTACCTCGACATGATCAGCCGCTGCCTGCGCGAAGAAAGCGAGTTCGGTGTGGTGCAGATCCGCAGTGGTACCGACGTCAGCGAGGTTGAGACTGCAGGCGTGGGAACCCTGGCGCGTATTGTCGACTGGTATCAGGGCAGCGACGGGATTCTGGGCATTACGGCGCGCGGCACGCGCAAATTCCAGCTTTACGACATCAGCCGTCTGCCGGACGGGCTGTATGTCGGTGAGGTCGGGATGCTACCCGGCGAGCCGCACCTGAAGCTGCCGGAGGAATTCAGGCCCATGGCCGCGCTGCTCGAAACCGTCATCGACGATCTCGGCAGGCTGTACGACGCCATCGACAAGCACTATGACGATGCCGCCTGGGTCGGCTACCGTCTCGCAGAGATCCTGCCCATGCCCTCGGCGGAGAAACAGAGCTGTCTGGAGCTGGCGGATCCGGTCGAACGTCTGCGCGTGCTGCGGCCGATGCTGCGACCCTTCCGTCACGAGCGCGGGCAATAGGTGCCCGGTTCGGCTTGCCTGGTGGTCTCGGTCGAAGAGGTTCATGCCGTGAAGTAGGCCTGCCAGGCCGTGCGTGCGATCAGCGCTACAACCACCCCGACGAAGATCCGGCGCACGAAGCCGCTGCCGTGTTTCAGTGCGAGACCGGTACCCACCACCGCTCCGCTCACATTGGCGATCGCCATCAGTATGGCAACCAGCCAGAGCAGTTCCAGCCGACTGCCGAACCAGACGAGGGCGCCGGCGTTGGTCGCCACATTCAGCACCCGTGCGCTGGCTGCCGAGTGGAGGAAGTCAAAGGCGTACAGGCGGATCAGCAGGAACATGAAGAAGCTGCCAGCGCCCGGACCGAAGAAACCATCGTAGAAGCCGACTCCGCCGAGCAGCACCGCTGCCGCGACCGTCTGCCTGCGGGTGACGGCGAGCGGCGTGTGACGGGTGCCGAGGTCCTTGTGCCAGAGCATGTAGATCAGGACGAGGGCCAGCATGACCGGCACCAGCGGCCGGAAAACGTCTGGCGGGACCAGCGTCGCCACCCCGGCGCCGCCCAGCGCGCCGAGGAACACCACGGGTAGCAGCGGCAGGAGCATTTTCCAGGGAATGCGCACGCCGCGTGCGCCCCGTGTGCCCCGCACGAAGCGCAGCACCGCGCTGCCGGTACCGAAGATGCTGGCGAACTTGTTGGTGCCCAGAAGCACGGCAGGCGGTGTGGACGGGTACGCAGTCAGCAGCGCGGGCAGCTGGATCAGCCCCCCGCCGCCGACCATTGCATCGACGAGGCCGGCGCCGAAGGCCGCGAGGACCACCAGGAGAAGGTCAGCGAACACCAGACCGACTCATCAGGTCCGGGAAGAAGTGCGGCAGGTGCAGCGCCGATTCAGCGACCCGCTACCGGTCTGGTTTTCAGGCCCTCTCTGGCGAGCATGCCGAGCACGCTGTCCTCGCCGACCAGATGCAGCGTCCCGATGACGATCAGATAGTCCTTCGAGTCGTTCGCAAGTGCGGCGATCGCGTGGCTGAAGGCCTCGTTGCGCCTGAGGATCAGGCTGCGGTAGACCTCCGGTTGTTCGCGGACGCTGTCGAGCATTTCCCGGTCGAGCGCGGGCACATCACCGGCTTTCCATGCGGCGATCATGTCATCGACTTCGTCGCCGATGCTGGCGGCCTCTTCCAGTGTCAGCAGCAGGAAGGTGCGCTGCGCAGCGGGTGACAGATCATCGAGCGCCTTCAGCTGACCTTCAAGCGTTTCCAGTCCGCGGATTTCCTTGCCGGCTTTCTTCGCGTCAACCACGATCTGGTTCTCCACGCCGCGGGACGGATCGAAGCCGAGTTGATCGAGGCGCAGCTGGGTGACGACGACTGCCGCATACCACGGCTCGAAGGGCGTCAGCGGCGACAGGTCCAGGCCGATTTTCTGTCCCTGTTCCACGGCATTGCGCCATGCCGCGGGACCGAGCAATTCAGGCAGCTGCCGGCCGCGCGGATCGCGGGCCAGCTTCGCCACGGTCGCCGAGCTGGCAGCCGGATCCATGTCGTCCATGTCGAGTTCCATGTAAACGACATCGGCTTCGTCGAGCGCAGCGGCGATTGCGGGGTCGAGCGGGTAGTCGGAGGCGCGCAGCGTGTGAATCGAGCCGAGCAGCAACACGTGATTCCGGGTGCCGGTGATTTCCCAGAGGGGCAGGGCGAAGGCGCTGCCGGCAGCGAGCCATGCAGTGATGAACAGCACGGCTGCGCGTTTTAACGACATTTCCATTCCACCCGGACCACCGAAGTCTGCATGGTGCCATCGGGATGGAGATCCAGCCACCGGTATCCGGACAGGCAACGGCCTCTCAGGCTGGTTGCAGGGGATTCAGGCCGCACACTATTGGTGCCTCACCGCGATGCACTGCACGGGATCAGGTCCTGCACGCACGCGCTGGCGCGGCAATCACCCTGATTTTCCACGCGACTGGCAGCTGGCACGGTTCCTGCTTGGTCGAGCGCGGGGCTCCTCCCTGATTTCGATCGGATATCACGATGAAAAACACTTTCCTTGCTGCCGCAGCCATCACCGTACTTTCACTTCCCGCCGCTGCACTGGCCGAAGATGCGGACTTCACTTTCACGGGCAACGTCGGACTGTACAGCCAGTATGTATTTCGCGGCATCACGCAGACCGATGAGGATCCCGCAGTGCAGGGGGGCTTCGATCTCGGCCACTCGAGCGGGCTCTACGCCGGCGCATGGGGCTCCAACATCAGCTGGATCAGCGACTTCGGTTCATCCGATGGCGGCAACAGCCTGGAACTCGACGTCTATGCCGGTTACCGTAACTCCATCGGCGAGACGGGCCTCGGCTATGACCTGGGCGCCATCTACTACTGGTATCCCGGCGATACCCTCGATCACTTCGATCCGGATTCTGCGGAGATCTACGGTGCACTGACCTACGAGTGGATCGGCCTGAAGGTTTCATGGAACCTCGACAACTATTTCGGCTACCAGGGCAATACGGGCAGCAACGACAGCGATGGCAGCGCCTACTACGACCTGTACGCCAATATCCCCGTGAGCGAGACCGGCATCACGCTGAACCTGCACTACGGGATTCTCGACGTGAAGCACGATCAGGCTTCGCCATCCAGGCTTTCCTACAATGACTGGAAACTGGGCGCGACCTGGGCACTGCCGAACGGTTTCAGCGCCGGTGCGTATTTCACATCCACAGACGCGGACAAGGACTTCTATACGACCCCGACCGGCACGGACACCTCTGACAACCAGGTCGTGGTGTTCGTCTCGAAGGCGCTCTAGCGCTTTTCAGGGATTGGGCCAGCTGCGCGGGTGCAGAACGTGCCGGGAAATCCGCTATTCCACCCAGACCACCGAAGTCTGCATGCTGCCATCGGGGTGGAGATCCAGCCACCGGTAGCCAGGTGGGCGCGTGTCGAGGCTGAAATTTTCAGCGCCGGGCAGGAACTGGGCGCAGGTGGAGGGTGTGCTGATCAGCCGCACATCATTGCGCCGCTGGTCCGAGGCCTGGTGTACGTGGCCCCAGACGATGGCGCGTACCTGCGGGTACCGGTCGATGATGGCCAGGAACTGGTCGGCGTTGCGCAGGCCGACGGTGTCCAGCCAGCGGCTGCCCATGGCGACCGGCTGGTGATGCAGGGCGACAAGGGCGTGGCTTTCCCGGCAGGTGTCGAGGGCCTGTTGCAGCAGTTCCAGTTCGTGCGCGGGCAGAAACCCGCCGTCATCACCGGCCGTCTTGCTGTTCAGCATGATCAGTCGCCACGGCGGATAGTCAGCGATGCCGCAGAAACGGAAGGGTATGTCTGACAGTACTTCCTGCATCATGCCCGTTGAATCGTGGTTGCCCGGCAGGCAATGCACAGGTATGCCGGGCTTGCCAAGGAGTTCCCGGAATCGCTCGTAGCCCTGCCGGCTTTCGTCCTGCACCAGATCGCCGGTGGCAAGTATCAGCTCCGGTCTGTGCGGATCGGCCAGCGCGTGTTCAAGGCTCGCCACCAGGCTGGCGTCGGTATTGACGCCACGCATATGCGCCTCACGTCTGGCATGCAGATGTGGATCGGAGATATGCAGGATACGGAGATGTCTTGCGGTCACGTGTTGCAGCGGAAGGTGCTGTCCTGGCAGGGGATCCAATGAGGGGAACTATAGCCATCCGGGCCGATCAACGATGAACCGGGTTCGCACTGCGCAAGACAGGCGGTGCAGCAGCCGCCGAATCTGCGAAGATGGTCGCGTTTCGATTGATATGTGGGCAGGCAATCGTCCAAACCGCAGTCATGCGGCGGGTAACGACTCTGTGTTGTGGCGTCGCTGTTGCGGGAGGTTCGATGGTTTCCGGTATCAGCCGGCCTGGTGGGATGGTCGGCCATTTAAAGGCCTTGCTGGCATCGCTCTGGCCCTATTTCTGCTTTCTCCTGCTGGCGCTCGCGGTCATGACCGCGAGCCGCCTGTTCCTGATGTCCAGCCATTCCCGCCAGATGACGGGAGTTTCGTCGATGGTCGGCGTCATGGAGCGCGGCTGGCACTTCGACATGGTGGTGATCTGCGGAGTGCTGCTCATGGCGATGCTGGTGCAGTGGCTGGCCCCGGGCGGTTTCCTGCTCGGCAAGTTCTGGCGGCGTGCGCTTGTGGCATGGCTGGTGACCTGGCTGATGCTCATCGTATGGAACGAGGCGGCCACACCTGACTTCATCGCGGAATTCGGGGTGCGGCCGAATCGCCTGTTCGTCGAATATCTGGACACGCCGACCGAGATTTTTCTGACCATATGGGCGGCGCATCGCAGCGCCTTGCTGATCGGGATCGCGCTGGTTGCGATCAGCGGATTTCTGGCCGTGCGCCTGATGCGCACGACAGTTAGCCATGCACCACCCTGGCCCTTGCGCCTGGTCATTCTGGCGCCGCTGCTCGTGGTGCTGTTCTATGGCATGCGCGGGAGTACCGGGCACCGGCCGCTCGGCATCAGTTATGCGGCCACATCGACTGATCCGCTGGTCAATGATCTGCCTTTGAACTCCACTTACTCGGTGCTTCACGCTGTCGTGCAGATGGCACGCGAGACCGATGAAATCCAGGCCTACAGCCACTTGCCGGACGATGAAGTACTCCGCCGCGTGCGGGCCGGGATGCAGCTGCCGGCCGTGGCGTTCAAGGATCCCCTGCGGCCGATGACGCATGCGCTGGTCCCGACCGGGCCTGCGGGCGGGAAGCCCAATCTGGTGATCCTGTTGCAGGAAAGCCTGGGCGCCCGGTATGTGGCGAGCCTCGGCGGTTTGCCGGTCGCCCGGAAGTTGGAAACATGGCGTTCGCGCAGCCTGTGGTTTGACCAGTTGTACGCGACCGGTACGCGATCGGCCCGCGGCATTGAGGCGGTCAGCGCGGGCTTTCTGCCGACGCGGACGAGCAGCGTGATCAAGCTGGAGGGCGCCCAGCATGATTTCTTCACGCTGGCCAGGACGCTGAAGGCGCAGGGTTACCGGACCGGTTTCATCTATGGCGGCGACAGCAGTTTCGACAATATGCGCCGCTTCTTTCTGGGTAACGGTTTCGACGAAGTACTCGACTGGTCTGATCTCGCGCCAAAAGCGCAATTCATGACGACCTGGGGTGTTTCCGACGAGGACCTCTACCGCCGCGTCGACGAGGAAGCGAGCCGGCATGCGCGTGACGGGCAGCCGTTTTTCCTCCTCGTGTTCAGTACCTCGAACCACCCGCCGCATGATTTTCCGGACGGGCGCATCGACCTGTATGAAGAGCCGAAGATGATGCCGAACAATGCGGCGCGCTATGCCGACTTTGCCGTGGGAAGCTATCTGGAGACGGCTGCGCAGTCGGATTACTGGGCCAACAGCCTGTTCATGGTGGTGGCCGATCACGAGAGCCGGGTCAGTGGTGACGGCATCGTGCCGGTTTTCTCTTTCCACATTCCCGCCTTCATTGCCGGCGGACCGGTACAGCCGCAGATCGTGAGCCGGCTGGCGAGCCAGATCGATCTGTTGCCGACCGCGCTGTCGATCATGGGCATCAAGACCGATATTCCGGCCACCGGCATCGACCAGACGCGCAAGGATCTGGTCGGACCAGGCCGCGCGATCATGCAGTTCCACGATACGGCAGCCTATCGCGCGGGTGACGAGGTGGTGATCCTTGCGCCGGGCCAGGCGCCGAGCCAGTTCAGGGTTGATGGCCAGAAACTCGTGGCGACTGACACTGACCCGGAACTGGTGCGCGACGCGCAGGCCATCACGCAGTTGCCGGTGATGGCCTATCGGCGCGGCTGGTATCGCTGAGGGCGCGCCCCAGCGGGGAGTCCCCTGGCCTAGTAGCGGTAGTGCTCGGGCTTGTACGGACCAGCGACCGGCACGCGCAGGTAATCGGCCTGCTGCTGGGTGAGCACCGTGAGGTCGACGCCGATCCTTTTCAGGTGCAGGCGGGCCACTTTTTCATCCAGGTGCTTTGGCAGGATATAGACCTTCTTCTGGTATTTCGTCGCGTTCTGCCAGAGTTCCATCTGGGCGAGCACCTGGTTGGTGAAGGAGTTGGACATCACGAAGCTCGGGTGTCCGGTCGCGCAGCCCAGGTTCACCAGCCGGCCTTCGGCGAGCAGGATGATCCGCTTGCCGTCCGGGAAGATGACGTGATCGACCTGCGGCTTGATGTTCTCCCACTGCAGCTGGCGCAGTCCGGCCACATCGATCTCGCTGTCGAAGTGGCCGATGTTGCACACGATCGACTGGTTCTTCATCTTCGCCATGTGTTCGGCCGTGATGACGCCGAAGTTGCCGGTGGCGGTGACGAAGATGTCGGCCTTGTCACAGGCGTAGCCCATGGTCACGACGCGATAGCCTTCCATGGCCGCCTGCAGGGCATTGATCGGGTCGATCTCCGATACCCAGACGGTGGCGCCGAGGCCGCGCAGTGACTGCGCGCAGCCTTTGCCCACATCGCCGTAGCCCGCGATCATGGCGATCTTGCCGGCAATCATCACGTCGGTGGCGCGCTTGATGCCGTCGACGAGGGACTCGCGGCAGCCATAGAGGTTGTCGAACTTGGACTTGGTGACCGAGTCGTTGACGTTGATGGCCGGGCACATCAGCTTGCCGTTGTTGGCCATTTCGTAGAGCCGGCTGACGCCGGTGGTGGTCTCCTCGGAAATGCCGCGTACTTCGCGCATCAGTTCCGGATACTTGTCGTGCAGGATCGCGGTCAGGTCGCCGCCGTCGTCGAGGATCATGTTGGGCCGCCAGCCCTCCTTGCCGACGATGCTCTGCTCGACACACCACCAGTATTCCTCTTCCGTTTCGCCCTTCCAGGCAAATACCGGGATGCCGGCGGCGGCGATGGCCGCGGCGGCATGATCCTGTGTGGAGAAGATGTTGCAGGAGGACCAGCGGACCTCGGCGCCGAGGCTGACCAGCGTCTCGATCAGTACCGCGGTCTGGATCGTCATGTGCAGGCAGCCGGCGATCCGCGCACCCTTGAGCGGCTGCTTCGCACCGAACTCCTCGCGTACCGCCATCAGGCCGGGCATCTCGGTCTCGGCAATGGCGATTTCCTTGCGGCCCCAGGCGGCCTGCGTCATGTCGGCAACCTTGTAGTCGCCCTGCGTGCTGGCGGTGCGTACTTTGCTGGCGGTCGTGCTCATCGCGGAATCCTCGGGGTGCGTAGACGGTGTATCTGAATAACCGGTGTGTTGCGCTCAGGCCCGGGCGCGCACGGTGCGGCTCACTTCGCGGCTCAAGGCTTCGGCCTTGTCAGTGCGTTCCCAGCTGAAATTGGCTTCCTGCCGGCCAAAATGGCCGTAGCTCGCGGTGGGGCGATAGATCGGACGATGCAGGTCCAGCATTTCGCGGATGCCGTACGGCGTCAGGTCGAAATGCTTGCGCACGATGCGTGTCAGGCGGTCGCCCTCGATCTTGCCGGTGCCGAAGGTCTCGATGCTGACCGAAGTGGGTTCGGCAACGCCGATCGCATAGGACACCTGCACCTCACAGCGTTCGGCGAGGCCCGCGGCAACGATGTTCTTGGCGACGTAGCGGGCCGCATATGCCGCCGAGCGATCGACCTTGGTCGGATCCTTGCCGGAAAATGCGCCACCGCCATGACGGGCCATGCCGCCGTAGGTATCGACGATGATCTTGCGCCCTGTGAGTCCACAGTCGCCCATCGGCCCGCCGATCACGAAGGTGCCGGTGGGATTGATGTGGATCTTGTCCTGGCGGAGGGAGGCAAACCACTTCTTGCCGATGACCGGCTTGAGAATCTCCTCGATCACCGCCTCGCGCAGCGCCTTCTGTTTGACGCCCGGCGCGTGCTGGGTCGAGAGTACGACGGCATCGAGGCCCACCGGCCGGTCATCCTCGTAGACGACGGTGACCTGGCTCTTGGCGTCCGGGCGCAGCCAGGGCAGCTTGCCCTTCTTCCGCATCTCCGACTGGCGCTTCACCAGCCGGTGTGCCAGCGTGATCGGCAACGGCATCAGCACATCGGTCTCGTTGGCCGCATAGCCAAACATCATGCCCTGGTCGCCGGCGCCCTGTTTGCGCTGGTCGCGCTTCGAGGCGCCGCGGGAAATGCCCTGGGCGATATTCGAGGACTGCTTGCCGATGGCATTGAGAACGCCGCAGGAATTGCCGTCAAAGCCCTTGTCGGAATGGTCGTAGCCGATGTCGCAGACGACCTGCCGGACCAGCGCTTCGAGATCAACCCAGGCGTTGGTGGTGATTTCTCCGGAGACGAGCACGAAGCCCGTCTTGATCAGCGTCTCGCAGGCAACCCGGGACTCGGGTTCCTGGGCGAGGATCGCGTCGAGGATCGCGTCGGAGATCTGGTCGGCCATCTTGTCCGGATGGCCCTCGGCAACGGATTCGGAGGTAAACAGCTTGCGCGTGGTCATCTGGCTTTCCGCTGGTGATTGTTCGGGGCGCTGATTATAGGCACAGGCGCTGCCCGGCACGACCTCGGGTTGCGGCTGCGGCAGCGTTACGCGACAATGCGCGCCGCTCTCCGGGCCCTGCTTTACAGGCCACCATTCCCTCTTTTTGTGGGTGCGATGACAGCCACAGTCCAGACAATTCGTTCAGCTGCGGAACGCCGCCATCTGGCCAATGCGGTCCGCGCCCTCGCGATGGATGCGGTCGAGCAGGCCAGGTCAGGCCATCCCGGCATGCCGATGGGCATGGCCGACATCGCCGAAGTCCTGTGGAATGATTTCCTGCGGCATAACCCGGCCAATCCCGTCTGGCCCGACCGGGACCGCTTTGTTCTGTCGAATGGCCACGGCTCGATGCTGCTCTATGCCGTGTTGCACCTCACCGGTTATGCGCTGTCGATCGACGATCTGCGGCGCTTCCGTCAGCTCGGCTCGCACACCGCGGGCCACCCGGAACGGGACCTGCATCTGGGCATCGAAACCACCACCGGCCCGCTCGGACAGGGCGTGGCCAATGCAGTCGGCATGGCGCTGGCCGAGCAGCTGCTGGCGGCGGAGTTCAACCGGCCTGGCTATCCCGTCGTCGATCACCATACCTATGTGTTTCTTGGCGATGGCTGTCTCATGGAGGGAATTTCCCATGAGGCCTGCTCGCTCGCCGGTACCCTGGGCCTCGGCAAGCTGATCTGCCTCTACGACGACAACGGCATTTCGATAGATGGTCATGTAGAGGCCTGGTTCCGCGACGATACGCCGGCGCGCTTTGCTGCCTATGGCTGGCATGTCGTCCCGGACGTAGGCGGACATGATCCGGTGGCGATTCATGCGGCCATCGCGGCGGCACGTGCGGAGACGGGCCGGCCATCGCTGATTTGCTGCAAGACCATCATCGGTTTCGGGGCGCCCAACCGGCAGGGTACGGAGAAGGTGCACGGTGAGGCGCTGGGCGCTGACGAAGTGGCCGCGGCGCGCAAGCAGCTGGGCTGGGATTTTCCGCCCTTCGAGATCCCGGCGGCAGTCAGTGCGGCATGGGATGCACGCCCGACCGGTGGGCGGCTTGAAAAGGAATGGAACGACCTCTTCAAGGCCTATGGCCGCGAGTATCCCGAGCTGGCTGCCGAATTCACGCGGCGCATGGCGGGCGAACTGCCGGCGGGCTGGTCGGCGCATGCGGCGGCTGCGATCGCGAAGATTGCCGGCGAGACAGCTGCGAAGGCCACGCGAAAATCATCGGAAGACGCGCTGAATGCATTCGTGCCCGGGATGCCCGAACTGATGGGCGGCTCGGCCGATCTGACCGGCTCGAATTTTACCCGCGTCAAAAATGCCGACACCATCAAGCCGGGCCATGTCGCCGGCAACTATATCTCCTGGGGCGTGCGTGAATTCGGCATGGCTGCCGCGATGAACGGCATTGCCCTGCACGGCGGCCTGGTGCCGTTTGGCGGCACTTTCCTGACCTTCTCCGATTACTCGCGCAATGCGCTGCGCATGGCTGCGCTGATGGAAATCCGTGTCATCCATGTATTCACGCATGACTCGATCGGCCTGGGCGAGGATGGCCCGACCCATCAGCCCGTCGAGCACACTGCGAGCCTGCGGCTGATTCCGAACATGTGCGTATGGCGCCCCTGTGATGCGGTGGAGACCGCGGTCGCGTGGCAGGACGCAATCGAACGGGACAAGGGTCCCACGAGCCTCATCCTGACCCGGCAGGCGCTGCCGGCCCAGCCGCGAACACAGGCACAGATCGCCGCCATTCGTCGCGGCGCCTATGTACTGCGTGATGCGGCAAAGGTCGATCTGATCCTGATCGCCACCGGGTCTGAAGTCGCACTCGCGATTGCGGCAGCGGACCTGCTCGCGGCCAAAGGGCACGGCGTGCGCATCGTATCCATGCCTTCGACGACGGTATTTGCCGCACAGGATGCGGCCTACCGTGAGAGCGTGCTGCCGGCGGCGGTGGTCAGGCGCGTGGCTGTCGAGGCTGGCGTGACGGATGGCTGGTACCGCTGGGTCGGTGCCGAGGGCCGGGTTTGCGGCATGGATACTTTCGGCAAGTCCGCGCCGGCGCCGGAACTGTTCCGCTTGTTCGGCTTCACACCGGAACATGTGGCCGGGCTTGCGCTGGAGCTGCTGGTTACCTGAATTTATCGAGGAGTGCGTCTGATGCCTGTCAAAGTTGCCATCAATGGCTATGGCCGAATTGGCCGCAATGTACTGCGTGCGCTGTATGAATCGAAGCGTACCGGCGAGATTTCCATCGTTGCGATCAACGATCTGGGTGACGCGAAGACCAATGCGCACCTGACCAGATACGATACGGCGCACGGCAAGTTCCCGGGCACCGTTGCCGTCGATGGTGATTGCATGGTCGTCAATGGCGACAGGATCCGCGTGCTGGCGAAGCGCAACCCGGCAGAACTTCCCTGGGCTGAACTCGGCGTCGACGTGGTGCTCGAGTGCACCGGCTTCTTTGCCAGCAAGGAAAAGGCCGGCGCGCACCTGCAGGCGGGTGCCAGGAAAGTCGTGATCTCGGCACCCGGCGGCAAGGATGTGGACGCGACCATCGTTTATGGCGTCAATCACAAGTCGCTGAAGGCCGCGCATACGGTGATCTCCAACGCCTCCTGTACCACCAACTGCCTGGCGCCGCTGGTCAAGCCGCTGCACGACAAGATCGGTGTGGTGACCGGCCTGATGACCACCATTCACGCCTATACCAACGACCAGGTGCTGACCGACGTCTATCACGAGGATCTGCGTCGCGCACGCTCCGCGACCATGTCGATGATTCCGACCAAGACCGGCGCCGCGGCCGCTGTCGGCCTGGTGCTGCCCGAGCTGAACGGCAAGCTGGACGGTTTCGCCATGCGCGTGCCGACCATCAACGTGTCGATCGTCGATCTCACCTTCACGGCAGCGCGTGCCACCAGCGTTGAGGAAGTGAACGGCATCATGAAAGCCGCTTCCGAGGGTGAACTCAAGGGCATACTCGGCTACAACACCGAGCCGCTGGTATCGGTGGATTTCAATCACGATCCGCGCAGCTCGGTGTTTGATTCGACGCAGACGCGGGTCGGTGGTGGCACGCTCGTCAAGGTGCTGAGCTGGTATGACAACGAGTGGGGTTTCTCCAACCGGATGCTCGATACCACGCTTGCGCTGATCAACGCACGGTGACGACCAAAGTGCTGCGGATGTCGGAGCTGAGTGTCGCCGGCAAGCGGGTGATGATCCGGGTGGATCTGAACGTGCCCGTCAAGGACGGACGCGTGACCAGCGATGCGCGAATCCGCGCGGCGTTGCCGACGATCCGTGATGCTCTCGCCCGCGGCGCGGCCGTCATCCTGCTCTCGCATCTGGGCCGCCCCAAAGAAGGCAGTTTTGACCCGGCGCTGTCGCTGCGCCCGGTCGCTGCGCGGCTGTCCGAGCTGCTCGGCCGGAGTGTGCCGCTGATACACGACTGGCTGCATGGCTTCGAGATCGCCAGCGGGGAGGTCGTGCTCTGCGAGAACGTGCGCTTCAATCCGGGCGAGAAGAAGAACGATCCGGTGCTGGCGCGGCAGATGGCGAAACTCTGCGACATCTACGTCATGGATGCTTTCGGTACCGCGCACCGGGCCGAGGCGAGCACGCATGGCGTGGCCGGTTTTGCGCCGGTTGCCTGTGCCGGTCCGCTGCTCATGGCGGAACTGGAGGCACTTGAGCGCGTGTTGCGCAAGCCGGCGCGGCCGGTGGTGGCCATCGTTGCGGGGTCCAAGGTCTCGACCAAGCTGACGATTCTGAAGTCACTGGCGAGACAGGTCGACCAGCTTATCGTCGGCGGCGGCATCGCCAATACCTTTCTCGCTGCCGCCGGCTATCCGGTTGGCAAGTCTCTGTGCGAGACGGATCTCATTCCTGAAGCGAGGCGCCTGGCCGGCAAGCGCCAGCGTGCGTCGATTCCCCTGCCGGTGGATGTGGTGGTCGGCAAGGCCGTGTCGGCATCCGCTGCGGCGACTGTCCGTGCGGTCAGCGAGGTCGGGGCAGCCGAGCTGATTCTCGATATCGGTCCGAAGACCGCGGCGCACTATGCGAAGCTTCTCGCAGCGGCAGGTACCATCATCTGGAACGGACCGGTCGGCGTGTTTGAAATAGAGCAGTTCAGCAAGGGCACCCGGCGGATCGCCGAGGCGGTGGCGAAGTCGCCCGCTTTCAGCATCGCCGGCGGCGGCGACACGCTGGCCGCGCTCGACAAATACGGTGTGACCGGCCAGATCTCCTATGTATCAACGGGCGGCGGTGCGTTTCTTGAATTCCTCGAGGGCGCCACGCTTCCGGCGGTAGCTGCGCTTGAGGCGCGGGCGAGAAACGGGCGACGCTGAGCCGTATGCGTCGTACCAAGATCATCGCCACGCTTGGGCCGTCCACGGACGATCCGGCCACGCTTGCGAAGCTCTTCAAGGCCGGTGTCGATGTGGTGCGCGTCAATTTCTCGCACGGGGATGCCGATACCCGCGAAAAGCGCGTGCGCACGGTGCGCGAAGTGGCCGAGCAGTGCGGTAAGTACGTTGCCGTGCTCGGCGATCTGCAGGGGCCGAAGATCCGTATCCAGCGTTTCCGCGATGGTCCGGTGTCGCTGGTCGAGGGCAAAACCTTTGTACTGGATGCCGCGATGGATCCGCTGGCCGGCACGGCGGATGGCGTCGGCGTTGCCTATCAGCAGCTGCCGGGCGATGTGAGCATCGGTGACAACCTGTTGCTCGACGACGGCTTCATCACGCTGACGGTCGAGCGTGTCAGTGGCACGCAGATCCACTGCAGGGTCGTTCAGGGCGGTTTGCTTGCCGACAACAAGGGCATCAACCGCCAGGGTGGCGGGCTGTCGGCACCGGCCCTCACCGACAAGGATCGTCAGGACCTGGTTCAGGCGGCGGCGCTTGGTGTGGACTGGCTGGCGGTTTCTTTTGTCCGCTGTGCTGATGATCTGCATGAGGCCCGCGAGTTGCTGCACAAGGCAGGCGGTGACGCCCACCTTGTCGCCAAGATCGAGCGTGCCGAGGCGCTGGCCAATCTCGAATCGGTGATCGATGCCGCGGATGCCGTCATGGTCGCCCGCGGTGACCTGGGCGTGGAGATGGGTTATGCGGGCCTGACCGGTCTGCAGAAGCAGATTCTCAAGATGGCCCGGCACCGGCACAAGATTGCGATCACGGCCACGCAGATGCTGGAGTCGATGATCCACAACAAGGTACCGACGCGGGCTGAAGTGTCCGATATCGCCAACGCCGTACTCGACGGGACCGACGCGGTCATGCTGTCGGCGGAGACTGCGGTCGGCGAGCACCCGGTCAGGGCGGTGACCTCCATGGCCGAAGTGTGTGTGGGCGCGGAGAGCTATTACCTGACCCTCGGCCGGCCGAACCATCGGATGAATGACCGCTTCGAACGGGTGGACGAGGCCATTGCGATGGCCGTCATGTATACCGCCAATCACCTGCCGGTGAAGGCCATCATCGCCCTGACGGAGTCGGGTTCCACTGCGCTCTGGATGTCGCGCATCCGCTCCGATATTCCCATCTTCGCCTTTACCCGGCACGAGGCCACACGGCGGCGTGTAGTGATGTATCGCGGCGTTTACCCGGTGGCATTCGACATCACGCATACCGACCTGCAGCGCATGTACAGCGAGATTTTCCAGCTGCTCCTTTCACTCGGGCATGTAAACGAGGGCGACCTGGTGCTGGTGACCAAGGGCGAACTGTCGGGAATTGCCGGCAGAACCAATTCGATGCAGATCCTGTCTGTCAGCAGCCAGTGAGCCGCTCCTCGTCATCGCTCGGCCGTCTGCTGGGCCGGACCACCAATATCGAGACACACGAGACGCAGTCCGTCGTCACGGCTTTCCTGCTGTTTTTCTGCGTGCTCGGGGGCTACTTCGCCGTCCGGCCGGTGCGCGAAACGGTCGGTACGATTCTCGGTGCGGACCGGGTGAGCGACCTGTATGTAGTCACCTGGATCGCTTCGCTGCTGATCGTTCCTGTCTATGGCTGGGCATGTACGCGATTCCGGCGCAGCGCGTTCCTGCCCTGGATCTATGCCGTTGTTGCCGGTTCACTTGTCGCCGTCGGGCTGATGCTGGCCGCGGACGAGCACAACACCGTCGTTGCCCAGTTCTTCTATGTCTGGATCAGCGTGCTCAACCTGTTCATCGTTTCGGTGTTCTGGAGCTTCCTGCTCGAGCTGTTTGATATCGCGCAGACGCAGCGCCTGTTCGGGGTGATTGCTGCCGGTGGTACCGCCGGAGCACTGGTCGGGCCCTTGCTGACCGACCTGGTGGTGCCTCTGGTCGGTAATCCCGGTGTGCTGTTCATGGGTGCGGGGTTTTTCATCGTCGCAATCATCTGCCAGCGTGCGCTGCTCAGGATCTGGGCGGCTCCGGCATCCTCTGGCGGGGTGCGGGCGCCCGAGCGTCCGATGGGGGGCAACCCGTTCGCGGGCTTCACGCTGGTGCTCAAGTCGCCATATCTGCTTGGCATCTCGCTGTTTGTGATCCTGCTCGCTTCGGTCAATACCTTCCTGTATTTCGAGCAGTTGCGGCTGGTCAGCGACACCTTTACGGATACGGCCCAGCGTACCCAGGTATTCGCGCGTCTTGACTACATCGTGCAGGGCCTGACTATCATCCTGCAGCTGTTCATCACCGGGCGCCTGGCTTCCCGTCTGGGTGTTGTGGCCCTTCTGACGTTGGTGCCGCTGGTCATGGTTGCGGGTTTTGTCGGCCTGGCGGTCATGAACACCTTCTGGGTACTGGCCGTGGTATTCGTGGCACGTCGCGTGGGGGAATACGCGTTCATCCGGCCTGGCCGCGAAATGCTCTTCAGCCGGGTCGACACCGAATCGAAGTACAAGGCCAAGAACCTGATCGACGTGCCGGTCTATCGCGGTGGCGATGCGCTCTCCGCGCAGGTCAAGACAGCCCTTGAGGCGGGCGGACTCGGCAGTGTCGGTGTCGCCCTGCTGGGTGCTGCCCTTGCCGCGCTATGGGCACTGAACGGCTGGTGGCTCGGGCACCAGGCCCGGCTCAGGGACCGGCCCCCGGGCCGGGATTGAACGGGCGGACTGCGGCCCCGTTCCTTGTGATGACATTTTGCGTGTGCTTAAGATCGCGTTTAGCTGTCGACCAGTGAGCTTCCCGGGAAGATGCTGCAGATGAGCCGCACGCGCCAACAGCAGATTGCTTCGACTCTGGCCATGGAGAGGCAGATCGGGCTGGTCCTGCCGGGCGGCGGCGCCCGCGGCGCCTATCAGGTCGGGGTGCTGAAGGCACTGGCCGAGTTGCTGCCGCGCCGGTCCCCGAATCCTTTCGCCGTGCTCAGTGGTACATCGGCCGGTGCGATCAGTGCCGCGGTACTCGCGACCCGCGCACGGGTGTTCCGGGCGGCCACCAATGATCTCGAGCGCGTGTGGGCGAATTTCCGTTCCGAGCAGATCTTCCGCTGTGATACCGCGACGATGCTGAAAAGCAGCCTGCGCTGGCTGACCGCGCTGATCTTCGGTGGCCTGGGCGAGCAGAATCCGCGTGCGCTGCTCGACAACGAGCCGCTTTGGGAACTGCTCCGTGCGCGGCTGAATTTCGATGCGATCCAGGAGGCCATCGACCAGGGTTACCTGGGCGCGCTGGCGATTACCGCCGCTGGCTACGATTCGGCCCGTTCGGTGAGTTTTTTCCAAGGGACTCCGGCGCACCAGAGCTGGGACCGGGTGCGCCGGAAAGGGCGTCCGGCCACGATCACGCTGGAGCACCTGATGGCGAGCATTGCCGTACCGATGATCTTTCCGCCAGTCAGGATCGGCCAGGAGTATTTCGGCGACGGCGCGATGCGCCAGGCAACGCCGCTGTCGCCCGCTCTGCGCCTCGGTGCAGAGCGCATCCTGGTGATCGGTGTACGCAACGAGGTCATCGATCCATTGCCCGGCTTTGGTGAGCAGGTGCCGTATCCGAGCTTCGGAAAGATTGCCGGTTATGTGCTGGATGCGCTGTTCATGGACGGACTGTCTTCGGATCTGGAGAGCCTGACGCGCATCAATCTGATCCTGGAAAAGTTGCCCGGGCGCGTGTTGCAGGGCGAATTCGGTGTTCTGCACCATACGGATGCACTGATCATGCTGCCGAGCCGTGATATCCGCGAGATCGCCGGCCGGCATGTCGATGAAATGCCGAAGGCGTTCCGCCTGCTGATGCGCGGTGTCGGTGCCACCAACTACGCCGGCAGTCAGCTGCTCAGCTATCTGCTCTTCGAGTCGGGTTATACCCGGGAGCTGATCCAGCTCGGCTATGAGGATGCGATGGCGCGCCAGGCCGAGCTGATCTCCTTCATGGAAGGTGAGCCGGTGCAGGCGCTTGGCGGGATCTCCGGCTGGCGCGACCTCAGCGACGAGTATTCGCAGCGCCTGAGGGTGCTGAAGGTCGACGAAGCGGCGGTGGCCGCCGCACGCTGAGGCGTTTCTTCAGGTCAGCAGCAGGGTCCCGAGTCCGAGCACGGCGACAAAGCCCACCAGGTCGGTCACGGTAATCAGGATCACCGAGCCGGCCAGCGCCGGGTCGATGCGCAGCCGCCGCAGTGCCAGCGGCACGCCGAAGCCTACCGCTGCGGCGATCAGCAGATTGGCTGCCGTTGCTGCCGCAATCACTCCGGCCACCCGCCAGTCACGGAAAAAAACCGCGGTGACGACTGAAACTATTGTTGCGCCCAGCAATGCATTGACCAGTCCGATGGCGAGTTCCCGGCGCAGCAGCGGCGAGGTGTTCGAGCCCTGAATGCGGCCGAGCGCAATGCTGCGGATCATCAGGGTCAGCGTCTGGCTGCCGGCGATGCCGCCGAGTGCGGCCACCATCGGCATCAGTACGGCGAGCAGGATTACCTGGTTCATCGTGTGCTGGAAAAGATTGATGACCGCAGCGGTGCAGAAGGCCAGCGTCAGGTGCAGGACCAGCCAGACCGCACGCCGGCGACTGCTGGTCAGGATCGGGGCGAACATGTCGTCATCCTCGTCCAGACCGTCGCGGGAGAGGATGTCGTGGTCGGCCTGCTCCTGGATCACGTCCACGACATCGTCGACCGTGATCTGTCCGATCAGGCGTCCGGCACTGTCGGTGACGGCGGCAGAGACCAGGTCGCGATCCTGGAATTCACGGGCGACCTCCGCCGCGCTGCTTGCGGCGTGAATGGGCTCGACGGAGGGATCCATGAGGGCAGTGACGGCTGCTTCCGGGTCGCTGGTCAGCAGGCGCGCAAAGGTAAGCACGCCGAGGTACCGGTCTTCCCGGTCCACCACGAAAACCGAGTCGGTATTGTCCGGCAGCTCGCCGCGCATGCGCAGATAGCGCAGCACGACGTCGACGCTGACATCGGGACGCACGGAAACCGTTTCGGGGTTCATCAGGCCGCCGGCGCTGTCGGCCGGGTAGGCGAGCACGGCCTGCAGACGTTCCCGGTCCTGCACGGACAGGGACTGCAGGACCTTGTAGGTCAGGTTTTCCGGCAGGTCGGCGACGAAGTCCGCGAGATCGTCGATGTCCAGGCCTTCGGTGGCAGCCACGACTTCGTGGCTGGCCATCGCCTCGACGAGGCTGGAACGGACCTCTTCGTTGAGTTCGACGAGGATCTCGCCTTCGCTGTCGGCCGGAACCGCCGCCCAGATCACCCGCCGCTCCTCGGCCGGCAGTGACTCGATGAGCCTCGCAATCTCCGCGGGATACAGGTCGGCCACCAGCCGGCTGATCTGCGCCACGTCACCACGCTCCATGGCAGTGTGGAGCTCGTCGAGGTCAAGTGGCGTCGTGGTGATCGGTTCCATACGGGGAATACGCGGGTTTTGGCTGGAGATCCGGATTCAGGTTCCGCCGAACTGGGGCACGGTGATCCGGCCTTCAGTTTCGGGCAGCTCATTGTGCCGGGTCATGACCTGTTTGTGGCGTTTTGAAAGCTCGGTTGCAAGTTTCTCGGCGATATAGACCGAGCGATGCTGGCCGCCGGTACAGCCGATGGCGACCGTGAGGTAGTTGCGGTTGCAGTCGATGTACTGCGGAATCCGCCGCTCCAGAAATCCGAGTATGTCCTCAAGCATCTGCTGCACGCTCTTGCTGGCAAGCAGAAAGTCCGCAACCTTCTGATCTTTGCCGGTCAGTGTCCGCAGCGATACATCCCAGTAGGGATTGGGCAGGCAGCGCACATCGAAGACGAAATCTGCATCAGCGGGAATGCCGTTCTTGAAGCCGAAAGACTCGATGAGTATCGACAGGTCGGGCAGATCGTGCCGGCCGATACGCTGGCGGACGATGTCCCGCAGCTGGTGGACGCTGGTCCGCGTGGTGTCGATAACCAGGTCTGCAGCGCCGATGATCGGATCCAGCAACTGGCGTTCCCGGTCTATGGCCTCGCGCAGGCTGAGACCAGCCGCGCTGAGCGGATGCTTGCGACGGGTCTCCCCGAAACGTTTCAGCAGGACGTCGTCATCGGCATGCAGGAACACCACTTCGCAGCGGGTGCCACGTGCGCGCAGATCTGCGGTGACGGCCGGCAGGTGAGCGAGATCCGCGGCACGGTTGCGCGCATCAATGCCGATCGCAAGGTTGCTGTACATCGGGTCCTCGGTGGCCAGGATCTGCTCGATCATTGACGCCAGCAGGGCAGCCGGCACGTTGTCGATGCAGTAGAAACCGAGGTCTTCGAAATAATGGAGGGCAACGGTCTTGCCGGAACCGGACAGGCCGCTGACGATGATCAGGCGCATCTGTGCTCAGCAGTTCTGGTCAGGCGCCTGCAGGTACTTCACGGCACATCACGCCTGATTGTTTCAGTGGTGTGATGGTCGCTGAGCTTTCCCTTGTGCCTTCTGACCTGCCGGTCGAGCTTGTCGAGCATCATGTCGATCGACTTGTACATGTCTTCTTCGGTGGCGTCGGCAAACAGCGTGGCCCCCTTGAGATTGACGGTGGCCTCGGCACGGTGCCGGAGTTTCTCGACTGTAAGGATGCAGTGGATATCCAGGAGGTGTTCGAAATGACGTTCGAGGCGGGAGAGCTTGCTGGTTACGTAGGTGCGCAGGGCAGGGGTGATCTCGACATGGTGGCCGGTCAGGTTGATTTGCATGGTGGCTGCCTCCTGGTTGTCGTGGTTGATATTCTCAGGGCTGCGATCCCTGGCTGCTGGCGCTCAGCCGCCGCCGGCGCTTCCGCTCGCTCGACGGCTCGATCTGCATCGCTTCACGGTATTTTGCCACTGTTCGGCGTGCCACTTTGATGTTCTCCTCCGCCAGCAGCGCGGCAAGCTGACTGTCGGACAGCGGACGGGCCGGGTCCTCCTGGCCGATGAGACGGCGAATCCGCGCGCGGATCGCCGTGGAGGACTGTTCGCTGCCATCATCGCCGGTAACCTGGCTGGAAAAAAAGTGCCGGAATTCAAAGACGCCGCGGGGCGTGTACATGTACTTGTTGGTGGTCACCCGCGAGATCGTCGATTCGTGCATGCCCACCAGTTCAGCGACATCCTTCAGGACCATCGGGCGCATTGCCTCGTCGCCGCGATCGAGGAATTCAGACTGTCGCTCGACGATACAGGTGGCAACCTTGAGCAGGGTGTCGTCGCGGATCTCCAGGCTGCGCACCAGCCAGCGGGCTTCCTGCAGCTGGTTGCGCAGGACTGTATGGGCGCTGTCGCCGCGCACCAGGTTGGCATATTCCTGGTTGACCTTGAGGCGCGGTGTCACCGAGCGGTTCAGATCGACCTGCCAGCGTCCCTGGCGCTTGCGCACGTAGACGTCGGGCACGATGTAGTCGGCGGGTGCGGGGTGGATGGTGAGGCCGGGCTTCGGGTTGCAATGGCGGATCAGCGCGAGCGCGGCGTCCAGGTCCGCTTCCGACACGCTGAGCCGGCGACGCAGCATCGCGTATTGCTGTTCTGCGACAAGATCAAGGCCGTCCTGTGTGATGGCGAGCGCGAGTTCGCGGCCAGGCTCTTCAGGGTCCAGCTGCTGCAACTGGAGGCGCAGGCATTCGCCCAGGTCCCTGGCGCCGATGCCGGCCGGATCTAGCGCCTGAACCTTTGCAAGGATCTGTTCGATTTCGGCGAGCGTATAGCCGGCGTCCGGGTCGAGTATGTCGAGGATCGATGAGAGCGACTCCGTCAGGTACCCGGCATCATCGATGGCGTCGATCAGGGCTTCGCCGACGCTGAACTCACGCGCACTGAAGTGTTCGGTTTCGAGCTGCCACATAAGGTGTGCATGCAGGGTCTCGCTGCTGCGGTCGCTGGCCTCGGGGCGTCCGTCGTCATCATCGAAGCTGGTGCCGCCACCGGAAGTTTCGTTCCACAGCAATGAGTCCATATCCTCACTGCCAGACGGTTCGGCGACCGCTTCCACGGGGTCATCGCCCGCATTCCAGGGGTCGCTTTCCGCATCACCGCTGTCACCATTGCTGTCACTGTCGCCGGTAGCGCTGCCGGTCGGCACATGCGCCTCCATTTCAGCAGGCGTGGCCTCCGGCTCCTCGGCTTCAAGCATCATGTTTTCGGCCAGCAACTGCTCCAGCTGGGTATTGAGCTCCGTGACCGGCATGAGCAGCAGGCGTATCGCCTGCTGCAGCTGCGGGGTCATGGTCAGCTGCTGGCTGATTCGGAGTTGCAGTGCCGGCTTCATCGTCATCCCTGAGACAGGCCGCCAAAGGCGACCGCTTCTATAGTCTAAAGCCCTCACCCAGATACACCTGCCGAACCTGCTGGTTGGCGAGAATTTCTGCCGGTGCACCCTCGGCGATCATTGCGCCTTCGTTGAGAATATAGGCTCTGCTGCAGATTCCCAGTGTTTCGCGCACATTATGGTCGGTGATCAGGATGCCGATGCCGCGCGAGGCGAGATGCCGGATGATGTGCTGGATATCGAGTACTGAAATGGGGTCTACGCCGGCAAAAGGCTCGTCCAGCAACACGAAGCGGGGCTCGGCAGCCAACGCTCGCGCGATCTCCACGCGTCGGCGTTCGCCGCCGGACAGGCTCATGCCGATCCCGGTGCGTACATGCGAGATGTGCAGTTCATCCAGCAGTTCTTCAAGGCGCTGTTCCTGGCCGGCCCGGTCGAGTTCGGGACGCGTCTGCAGGATCGCGAGTATGTTGTCCTCGACGCTCAGCTTGCGGAAGATCGAGGCTTCCTGTGGCAGATAGCCGAGGCCGAGGCGCGCCCGCTGGTGCATCGGCAGGTCGGTGAGATCCTGGTCGTCGAGCAGGATCCGGCCGCGGTCGCAGCGGATCAGTCCGACCAGCATGTAGAACGCGGTGGTCTTTCCGGCGCCGTTTGGTCCGAGCAACCCGACGATCTCGCCACTCTCGAGGCCGAAGGAGATGCCCTGGACGACCTGCCTGAGCTTGAAGCTCTTGTAGAGGCCTTCGGCGCGCAGACTGCTCACGCTGTACTAGTCCGCTTTCGGTGCTGGCGGGTTGGCCAGCGGCGGTTTCGGGCGCGGCGTGATCTTCATGCGTACCTGCCCGGATCCGTTGTTGCTGGCCGTGACGACCTCCCGCCCCAGATCGTAGGCGATGGTCGTACCCGTGATTTCATTGGTGCCATCGCTGAGCAGGGCATTGTCTGTCATCTGGATGGTTCGCGCGCCGAGGTCGTATTCGAGCAGGTCACCGCGGCCTTCGGTCGAGCCGCCGCCGGGGCGCGGCTGCGCGAAGCGTGCCGGCTTGCCACGCAAGATGGTCCGGAGAAGGGTGTTGTTGCTGAAACTCATCTCTGCCTTGTCGCACCAGGCCGTCAGGCCGGCGTTCCTGATCTCCACATTGCCGGTGAAGATCCAGGTGCTGTTCTCGAAGTCGGCCGGGTCAGCGGTCGCCTCATCGGCGCTGATCGCCAGACTGCCCTGGGTGATGTGCAGATTCCTGAACACCAGGCGGTTGTTGCGGCGGTCGAGTTCCGAGTAGGCGGCGTCGAGTTCGATTGGCAGCGCGCGTTCGGCCCGGTCGGCTTCCGGGATTTGCGGCGTGCCGGCGGCGAGGGCAGTGACAGAGATGCTGCTGAAGCACAGCAGCGCAATCAGGCTACGGCAGAAAAGTTCCGCGGACTTCGGATTCAAGTTGCAGCCGGTCCTGTTTGAGGTAGACACGCATCCCCCTGCCATAAAGCGTATCCCGCGACCGTTTTATCGCCACATGTCGGTCGGTGGTGGCGATATACGTATCCGGATCAAGCTCGAGGTAATCAGTCCGAATCGTCAGTGGCGCCTGGCGGCGATCTGCCGCAGTGGCTGCCGTGGACGTGACCAGCACGTCCCCCGAGAGCTGGATGATATTACTATCCTGTGCGATCTGCCCGCGGGTGGCGAGCAAGTCCCACGGGACCCCCTCGGCCGGCATGTAGTTCACCGCGACTTCCTGCATCGCTATCGTTCCATCGGCAAGATTCTGCCTGGCGATCCTGGTGGTGATGGCGTACAGGATCCGGCCATCGGCACCGGTACCGGTCAGCCGGCCGTCCTTGACGTAGTAGCCCTGTTCCGTACGGATCTTCTGTTCCGGCGGCGGCTGCCGGTCGGGGGTAAGCATGAAGACCACGCTGCTGCCGACAGCCGCAAGTGCGAGGACGATCAGCCAGCTGCCGCGCCCCATACGCATGCTTCAGTCCGCTTGCCGTGCCGCAAGCAGCAGCTCGCAGATTTCCCGTACCGCACCCCGTCCGCCGGACTGGCGGGTCGTCCATGTGGCTCTCGCCAGAACGTCCGGGTGGGCGTCGGCGACCGTGATACCGAGCCCGGACATCCGCATGATTTCCAGATCAGTGGTGTCGTCACCGACGCAGGCGACCATTTCCGGTGCGATGTGGAGTTCGGTCAGCAGCGCATCGAGTACCGCTTTCTTGTCATTGCGACCGAGGAATACATGCGGCACCCCGAGTTCGGCCAGCCGTGCCGCCGCTGCGGGCGAGGCGCGACCGGAAATCACCGCCACCGTGATGCCTGCCGCCTGCACCTGCTGTATCCCGTATCCATCGCGGACATGGAAGCTCTTTATTTCCTGCCCGTTCGCGTCGTACCAGAGCCGCCCGTCGGTCAGTACACCGTCCACGTCCAGCACCAGCAGCCTGATCCGGGCAGCGATGGCCAGCAGTTCCTGGTGGGCTATCACGCGGATATCCTGCCTACATCACGCCCGCGCGCAGCAGGTCGTGGATATTGAGCGCGCCAACCACATGCTGTTCGGGATCGACAACCAGCAGCGCGTTGATCTTGAACTGCTCGAGCAGGTGTACCGCTTCGGCGGCCAGTGCGCCGGGTGCGATGGTGCGGCAACCGGCGTGCATGATTTCCTGCATCTGCGTCCTGTGTACGTCCACACCGCGATCGAGAACCCGGCGCAGGTCGCCATCGGTGAAGATTCCGGTCAGCCGGTCGTCGGCATCGACGATGGCGGTCATGCCCAGGCCCTTGCGGCTCATTTCGATCAGACCCTGGGCGAGCAGGGCGTCGGGTCTGACCTTCGGGATACCGTCGCCGGTATGCATGACATCATCCACGCGCAGCAGCAGGCGCCGGCCGAGCGTGCCGCCCGGATGCGCGAGTGCAAAGTCTTCGCGGGTAAAGCCGCGGCTCTCCAGCAGGGCCACGGCCAGCGCATCGCCCATGGCGAGTGCGGCGGTGGTGCTGGCAGTCGGCGCCAGATTGAGCGGACAGGCTTCTTCGCTGACACCGACGTCGAGAGCCACTGTGGCTGCAGTGGCGAGCGTGGAACGCTGGTTGCCGGAGAGGGTAATGAGCGGGATGTCCAGGCGTTTGAGCAGCGGCAGGAGCGTGACGATCTCCGCGGTCTCGCCGGAGTGGGAAATGGCGACGACCAGGTCTGCCCGGGTGATCATGCCCAGATCGCCGTGACTGGCCTCACCCGGATGCACGAAAAAGGCAGGGGTACCGGTGCTGGCGAGCGTGGCGGCGATCTTCCCCGCGATATGGCCGGACTTGCCCATGCCGGTTACGATGATCCGGCCACGGCAATCGAGGCAGAGCTGACAGGCCCGGTCAAAGCCGAGGTCGAGGCGCGGAACAAGGCCGGTTATGGCCTTGGCCTCGATTTCGAGAACCCGCCTGGCCCGTGATCTGAAGTCGTGCTGGCCGCTGCTCATGGTTGCTGCCGGGGTCCTGCTGTCAAAATCGCCTCGGCCGCATTGTATGTCATCACGATATGGGGGCGTCGCCGTCTATACTCGCGCGCCTCGATCACCGCTTTTCGGTACCCGGATGAACCCTGAAGAAATTGAAACCCTGATTCATGCACACCTGAGTGACTCGACCGTCAGCGTCCGGTCCGCGGACCGGGTGCACTTCGATGCGGTGGTGGTCAGCCCGGCCTTTGCCGGCAAGCACACCCTGCAGCGCCATCGACTGGTCTATGCGGCGCTCGGCAGCCGCATCGGTGCCGAGATCCACGCCCTGTCGATCGAGGCTTACACCCCGGAAGAATGGAGTGCCCGACAGCCCTGAGGGCTGCGGCAGGACGGAAAGCCTTGGAAAAACTGGCCATAACCGGCAAGGGGCCGTTGAAGGGCGAGGTGCGCATCTCGGGCGCGAAGAATGCGGCCCTGCCGATACTCGCCGCGTGCCTGCTGGCAGATGACGAGGTGACGGTCGGCAATATTCCGCACCTGCACGATGTCACCACCATGATCAGCCTGCTCGGGCAAATGGGCGTGAGCGTCACCGTGCATGAAGACATGCAGGTCGAGGTGGACGCACGGACGATCCGTGAATGTGCCGCACCCTATGCCCTGGTGAAGACCATGCGTGCCTCGATACTGGTACTCGGGCCATTGCTCGGGCGCCACGGACAGGCAGATGTTTCGCTGCCCGGCGGCTGTGCGATCGGTGCCAGACCGGTCGACCTGCATGTGGCCGGCCTCCGTGCGATGGGCGCCGAGGTCGAAATCGTGGACGGCTATATCCGCGCGCGCTCCGGTCGCCTGCGCGGTACGCACCTGTTGATGGACAAGGTGACGGTTACCGGTACCGAAAACCTGATGATGGCTGCCTGTCTGGCCGACGGCGAAACCGTGATCGAGAATGCTGCACGTGAGCCCGAGGTGATCGATCTGGCCGCTTTTCTCTGCGCGATGGGTGCGCAGATCGAAGGTGCGGGCACCAACCGTATCGTCGTCAACGGCGTCCGGCGACTGCATGGCGCCAGCTATCAGGTACAGCCCGACCGCATCGAGACCGGTACCTTTCTGGTCGCGGCGGCGATCACCGGCGGTCATGTCCGGGCCCGTCGTACCAGTCCCCTGAATCTGGAAGCGGTACTCAGCAAGCTGCGCGCTGCAGGTGCAGTCATCAGCACTGGCCCGGACTGGATCGATCTCGACATGCAGGGCCGGCGACCGCTGGCCGTGGATATAAGTACTGACCCTTATCCGGCCTTTCCCACCGACATGCAGGCCCAGCTCATGGCACTCGACTGTATTGCCGACGGGGTTGGAAGAATCATCGAAAATGTGTTCGAGAACCGCTTCATGCATGCGCTGGAGCTGCAGCGCATGGGCGCGAACATCAAGATCGAGGGCCATACCGCGATCGTGCAGGGGGTTCGTGCCCTGCATGCCGCGCCGGTAATGGCGACCGACCTGCGTGCCTCGGCCAGTCTGGTGGTCGCGGCCCTGGCGGCGGAGGGGGAAACGGTGGTCGATCGCATCTATCACATCGATCGCGGCTATGAATGCATCGAGGAGAAGCTCAGGCAGATCGGTGCGCAGATCCGCCGGATCGCGTGAGCAGTACGCAGATGTCCGGTAGGCAACCCGTGGAAGCCGTGTGTATAATTTGCCGGCTTTCGCAGACCCACCGGGATTGCCGGGCGCTCGTCCGAATCGACCGGGCTTGTCGTTGCCGGGTCGCTGGCAACCAGGAATTTCAAGAGGAATAGCTCGTGAGCGAAGAGGCGTCCGTCAGTCGTCGTCGGTTTCTGGCCGTGGCCACCAGCGTTACCGGAGCTGTGGGTCTGGCGATGACGGCGGCCCCGTTCATCGCGTCATTCCGCCCCAGCGCCCGTGCCCAGGCGCTCGGTGCGCCGGTTGAAGTGGATATTTCCAAGCTCGAGACTGGTTCGATGGTGCGTGTCCAGTGGCGCGGCCAGCCGGTCTGGATCCTGAAGCGCAGCAAGGAGATGCTGGAGCTTCTGGGCAACCACGGCGACAAGTTGCGCGATCCGGATTCCAGGGAATCGATACAGCCCCCCTATGCGGCCAATGCCACGCGTTCCATACGGCCGGAAATACTGGTCGTCATTGGAACCTGCACGCACCTCGGCTGCGCGCCGATCGAGAAGCTGCAGCCGGCGGATGCCGAGCTCGGTGCGGACTGGCCGGGTGGCTTCTTCTGTCCCTGCCACGGATCGAAGTTCGATCTCGCCGGCCGCGTCTATGCCGGTGTTCCGGCGCCCACCAACCTCGTGGTGCCGCCGTACCGCTTTGTTGGAGACACCATGATCATTGTCGGCGAAGACACCGGAGCAAGCGCATGAGTGCGGCAGGTACCAAGGCTGCGGGCGGTTCCCAGGGCGGACGTTTTGCCCGGTTCATCGACTGGGTCGATGAGCGCTTCCCCCTGACGGCCATGATGAAAGAGCACGTCACCGAATATTACGCAGCCAAGAGTTTCAATGCCTGGTATGTGTTCGGTGTACTCGCGCTGCTGGTGCTGATCCTGCAGGTCGTGACCGGCATCTACCTGACCATGAGCTACAAGCCGTCAGCCGAGGACGCCTTTGCGTCCGTCGAATACATCATGCGCGATGTCGACTGGGGCTGGCTGATCCGTTACATGCATTCCACCGGCGCTTCGGCCTTCTTCATCGTCGTCTACCTGCACATGTTCCGTGCACTGATGTATGGCTCCTACAAGTCGCCGCGCGAGTTGCTGTGGGTCATCGGCATGCTGATCTATGTGGCGCTGATGGCGCAGGCGTTCACCGGCTATCTGCTGCCGTGGGGCCAGATGTCCTACTGGGGTGCGCAGGTGATCGTGTCGCTGTTCGGCGCAATTCCGGTAGTCGGCGCGGCGATCGTCGAATGGATCCGGGGTGATTACTTCATCTCCGACATCACCCTGAACCGCTTTTTCGCGCTGCATGTCATTGCCGTGCCGCTGGCGTTGATGATCCTCGCCGTCGTGCATATCCTCGCGCTGCATACCACCGGCTCACTGAATCCGGATGGCATCGAGATCAAGAAGATGAAGGGTCCGGACGGCATACCGCTGGATGGCGTTGCCTTCCATCCCTTCCATACGGCCAAGGACCTGGTCGCCATCATCATCTTTGCGATCGTGTTCTGTGCGGTGATCTTCTTTGCGCCGGAAATGGGCGGCTACTTCCTCGAGCATGCGAACTTCGAACCGGCCAACATGCTGAAGACACCTCCGCATATTGCGCCGGTGTGGTACTTCACGCCCTTCTACGCGATTTTGCGTGCGGTGCCGAGCAAGGGCTGGGGTGCGTTCCTGATGGCCATGGCCATCGTCATGTTGTTCCTGCTGCCGTGGCTGGATCGCTGCAAGGTGAAGTCGATCCGCTATCGCGGCTGGTCCTACAAGATTGCCCTGACCGTCTTCACTGTCAGCTTCCTTGCGCTGGGCTTTCTCGGCATGCAGCCGGTCACGCCAGTGTTTGTCTACGCTGCACGGTTGTTTGGCGTTCTCTACTTCGCGTTTTTCCTCCTCATGCCGCTGTATACCGCGCGTGAACGGACCAAACCGGTTCCGGATCGCGTCGTTTACCACGGACACCACTGATCGCCATGGTGAGCAAAGCTATGAATCGCAGGCTACAGTCCGGTCTGGTTGCTGTCACAGGGTTGGTTGCCGTTCTGGCGCTTGGTCCCGCTTTCGCCAGCGGCGGGGGTGCCTTGCATGATGTGGCCAACAACGACATCGGCAATATCCCGTCGCTGCAGCGCGGGGCCGGCAACTTCGTCAACTATTGCTCGGGCTGTCACTCGGCAAAATACGTTCGCTATAACCAGCTGGCCCGCGATCTGCAGATGTCGGAAGACCAGGTGGTCAGGAACCTGATGTTTGCCGCCGCCAAGCCGACCGAGACCATGGAGATCGCCATGCGTCCGGAAGACGCGCAGCGCTGGTTCGGACTGGTGCCGCCTGATCTTTCGCTGATTGCGCGCTCGAAGGGGCCGAACTACCTGTACAACTTCCTGCGTTCCTTCTACCTCGACCCCTCGCGGTTCACGGGTGTGAACAACCTGATGCTGCCGGGTGCCAGCATGCCGCATGTACTGGTCACGCTGCAGGGCACCCAGCGGGCGATCTTCAGGGAGGCAGAGGTCAACGGCACCGTTCAACATGTATTCGACAGGTTTGAGCAAGTCAGCCCGGGCACGATGACCCCCGCGGAGTATGATGAGTTTGTCCGGGATACCGTCAACTTCCTCGATTACATTGGCGAACCCGTGAAACAGAAGCGTCAGAGCCTGGGAATCCTGGTCATGGCGTTCCTGGTCGTCTTCCTGGTGCTTGCGTATCTCCTGAAGCGCGAGATCTGGCGAGACGTCAGGTAATCGGATTTGCATCCCTTGCCTGTCCCGGCGCTCCGGCGGCCGCCGGGATCCTTGTGATTGGCTCATCACGGATGCCCGGAACTCCGGCGAGAGGCTTGACCCGTGACAGATGATTGGAGCAGTACTGGTCTGGGGCCGGGCAGGCGCGCGGCCATGACGCTGTACGCCAGCCCGACTGCGATCCTCAGCCACCGCACGCGCATCGTGCTGGCCGAGAAGGGTATCGGCATCGATATCGTGAATGTCGACGGGCCCGATCTGCCCGAAGATCTGCTCGATATCAATCCGTATCACAGCGTGCCTACGCTGGTTGATCGGGGGCTGGTGCTGTACGACTCGCGCGTGATCATGGAGTATCTGGACGAGCGCTTTCCACACCCGCCGCTGATGCCGGTAGACCCGGTCAGTCGTGCGCATGTCCGGCTGGCCCTGTATCGGGTGGAGAGAGACTGGTACGGCGTGGTGGACCAGATCGAGCGCGCCACCGACAAGAAGCAGGCGACCCAGGCGCGCAAGATCCTGCAGGAGAGCCTGCTGTCGAGCGCCGAGATCTTCGCCGCGAAGAAATTCTTCCTGAACGACGAGTTCTCGCTGGTGGACGCGAGTATTTCGCCGGTGCTGTGGCGCCTGCCCGTGCTGGGCATCGAGCTCAACGGCAATGCTGCACAGCCGATCCGCAGGTACATGGACCGGATTTTTGCCACGCGGTCTTTTCGCGAGAGCCTCACCGAGGCAGAACGCGAGATGCGGCAGTAGACCGCAATTCACCTGAAGTGACTGAACCGCCCGTTCCAAAGCCGGCTCTGCCACCCAAACGCCCGTATCTGCTGCGGGCCCTGCACCAGTGGATGACCGACAACAACCAGACGCCTCATCTGGTTGTGGATGCCGCGTATCCCGGCGTTGCCGTGCCGGAAGAACACGTCCAGGATGGCCGGATCACGCTCAATCTCAGCTATTCGGCCACCAGCAATCTGACGATGGGCAACGATGAGGTCAGCTTCGATGCGCGATTTGGTGGCGCTGCGCGGCGGATCTTCATTCCCATGCCCGCGGTGCTCGGTATCTACGCGCGGGAGAGCGGCGAGGGGCTCGTCTTTCCGGCTGATGAATATACGGCTGCCGATCCCGCACCCGCTGAGCCGGAACCCGATCCGGCAGTGCCTCCACGAGGTCGCCCCAGCCTGAAAGTCGTCAAGTAGGCTGCCGGCAGTCCGGATCAGGGCTGGCTGTGTGCCGGCCCCGCAAACAAGGCCTGATCGATCGCGTCGCAGAGGCAGTGGATCACCACGAGGTGAACTTCCTGGATGCGGGCTGTGCGTTGGGCCGGCACGCGGATTTCGATGTCGTCGTTGCGCAACGCGCTGGCCAGCTTGCCGCCATCCCGGCCGGTCAGTCCGATCACGCGCATACCGCGCTCATGAGCTGCATGTACAGCGGCGATGACATTGGCTGAATTTCCCGAAGTCGAGATTGCCAGCAGCACATCGCCGCTGCGGCCAAGTGCGGTGAGCTGCTTGGAAAAAACCTGTTCGTAGGAATAATCGTTGGCGATCGACGTCAGTGTCGAGGTGTCGGTGGACAAGGCCAGGGCGGCGAGCCCGGGCCGCTCCATCTCGAAGCGGTTCAGCAGTTCTGCCGCGAAGTGCTGCGCATCGCCAGCCGAGCCGCCATTGCCGCAGCTGAGGATCTTGCTGCCGCTGCGGAGCGTCGCCGCCAGCAATCCGGCTGCTGCCGCGATCGGCGAAACCAGAACCGCCAGCGACGCCTGCTTCACGGCGATGCTGTCTTCGAAGTGCCTGCGAATGCTGTCGGCGGCGGACATCGCTAACCCCGTTCAGATCTTTCTGCAGCTTGCATGATACGGCCAGTGCTCAGCGGCTGGCCATGTCGTTCAGCGTAAATGCCGCGCGGATCCACCTGATCTCTGCCGTAACCAGTTCACCGGTGACCGCGACAACATCGAATCTCAGCGGCCAATCCCTGTAGCACCGGTTCTGCAGGATGAAGTGCTGGGTGGCGAGGATGATCCGCCGCTGCTTGTGCCTGTCGACGGTCTCGGCCGGTGTCGCCACCCGTGTACTGGTTCTCGATCGTACTTCGATGATCACCAGCGTCTGGCTCTCGCGCATCACCAGGTCGAGTTCGCCAACCCTGGCCCGGTGGTTGCTCGCCACCAGGATGAGGCCCTGACGGACCAGGTAAGCGGCAGCCAGCTGCTCCGCGCTTCGACCGTGCTCCAGATGCCTGGCCACGGGCTTGTGTCAGGACTCAGCGTTCGCCGGATACCGGCTGAAACTCGCCCGTTGGCAGTACCGCCGGGGCAGGTTGCCCGTCGCGCAGGGTGGCCCACAACAGGCGCCGGTGGATGCGCCCCATGGAGTCGGCCTGCAGTGTGCCGGTGACGCCCTGGACTTCAGCACCGCGGAATGGCCCCGGCACGGATTGGCTGCGAACGGCCGGCAGCAGCTGCCAGGCGTCGTAACCGAGCGCATAGAGGCGGGACAGCGCCAGCGATTGTGGCCCCCAGTAGCGCGTCAGCTGTGACCTGAGGAGCGCGCTGCGGCTGTCCGGTGCAATCATCCATGGTCCGTCCGGAAAGCTGATGCCATTCAGGTCGCTGGCGTCACGGTCGCCATCCTCCCAGATTGCCGACGTGCTGTAGGTCGGAAGATCGCCCGCGCCGTAGAAGCGCAGCTGCGGGTAAATCAGTTTGCCGGTCGTATTCGTTGCGGCAAGAAAGACTAGATCGATATCCTGCCGCCGTCCCCCGTCGAAAGTCGGCGATTTATCCCGATATGCGAGTACAGCCCGCAGCTCCGGTGAGAAATCAGAGGCGCCCGGCGGATACAGGCGGGCTGCAACCACCTGACCGCCAAGCGCGGTGAAATCATCCTGGAAGGCCGCAAGCAGTCGCCTGCCCCAGCCGTTGTCCGGCGCGAGCGAGATCGCACGCCGCTGGCCGAGCGACACGGCCCGGGCGGCGATTTCCCAGGCTTCGTCTTCCGGCGCCAGGCCGAATTGCCAGAAACCCGTCCGTGCCGCTTCGCCATCCGGCAGATAGTTGAGTGCCAGCACCGGAATCGTTCCGGCGATCTGGTTGAGGGCCTGCACCGACTCGCGCAGCAACGGACCGACGATGACGCTGGCCCCTGCATCCACTGCCTGCCGGCTGGCCTCGGCTACGCCGAGCAGGGCGACATCGAAAACCAGCACCTGCTGCTGGCTGCGGGCGGAACCCAGATATGCGGCGACAAATCCATCGCGTACCGCCGCGCCCGCCGATTGCTGCCGGCCCGACAGCGGCAGCAGCAAGGCCACGGGTCCGCCGGGATTCTGCGCGGTGCCTGCCTGCCAGACCGGGACGGTCGGTGCAGCAGATGGTGCGGCCGGGCCCCTTGCGGTTCTGCCTGCGGTGCCGGTCTGGCCGGAAGGCCGGGTCTGGCTCACGGCCTGCTTCGGTCCGGCTGCCTGCGCCTCGTTGGCAGGTTGCAGCGGCTGGCAGGCTGCTCCGACAATGACCGACATGAGCATCACTGCGAACAGGCATTTTTTCGGGGCGGAATGCATGCGCTTCGTTTGCTCGTTCCTGTCTATAGTGTCGCGGAGCAGATTCGGAACCAGGCGCGCAGAGGGTTAGCCGTGAAGATCCAGTCAGGAACCCTGTACGTTGTGGCGACCCCGATCGGCAACATCGATGACCTGAGTCCACGGGCCCGGGAAGTCCTCGCGGAGGTCAGCCTGGTCGCTGCGGAGGATACCCGCCACGCGGGTCAATTGCTAACGCGCCTCGGCATCAGCGCGCGCCTCGTTTCACTGCATGAACACAACGAAGCGCAGCGTAGCGATGAGCTCCTGGAGCTGTTGAAAACCGGCAGCAGCATCGCGCTGGTCAGCGATGCGGGCACGCCGCTCATCTCTGACCCGGGTTATCGGCTGCTGGCCGCGGCGCGGGCCGCCGGGTTGCCGGTCAGTCCGATACCGGGCTGCTGTGCGCTGATCGCGGCATTGTCGGTTGCCGGGCTGCCTACCGACCGCTTCCTGTTCGAAGGGTTTCTCCCGGCGCGGCGTGCCGCACGCTTGGCCCGACTCGGCGAACTGGCAGGCGTGGGACCGACGCTGGTGTTTTACGAAAGCGCGCACCGCCTGCCCGAAACCCTTGTGGATGCGATCAGCGTGCTCGGCGAATCGCGACCGGCGGCGGTGGGACGCGAACTCACCAAGCTGCATGAAACCATCTACAGAGGCAGCCTCGCCGATGTGCTCGGCGCGGTGAAGGCTGATCCGGGCGGTGAGCGCGGCGAGTGCACCTTGCTGATCGGCGGAAGCCCGGTACCGCTTGCGCCGGGCGAGGACGAACTGGCCCGCATCGTCAATCTGCTCGCCGCCGAGCTGCCGGCTGCACAGGCAGCGGGACTCGCGGCGCGCATTACCGGCGCGTCGCGGCGCGATGCTTACCGTCTGGTGCAGGAACGCCGGCAGCAGCGCCCATAGGACTGCCTGAATGCGCTCCTGCGCGTGCTCTCCGTATCACACCGGATTACCCCTATACTTGCCCGGCGAGTCGGCCAGGCAATCGCTCGCGTGCATGCACGCGGGAGGAAAGTCCGGGCTCCGGCGGGCAGGGTGCCAGGTAACGCCTGGGAGGCGCGAGCCTACGGAAAGTGCCACAGAAAATAACCGCCTAAGGGTCGCAAGACCCCGGCAAGGGTGAAAAGGTGCGGTAAGAGCGCACCGCGCGGGTGGCAACACTTCGCGGCTTAGGTAAACCCCACCCGGAGCAAGACCAAATAGGGAAGCAGCATTCCGCAAGGAAGGCACCGTCGCCCCGCGGGCTTCCGGGTAGGTCGCTTGAGGTCGTTGGTGACAACGATCCCAGAGGAATGATTGTCCACGACAGAACCCGGCTTATCGGCCGACTCGCTCTTTTTTCGCATGCCTGCTGATGTCTCCGGTGGTGATTGCGCGATGCCTACGCCATTCTTGCCCTGCTCGCCGGACGCACGCACACCCTGCGTCTGGCCACCGGCGTGACGCATACCGTGACCCGGCATCCGGCGATGGTCCGCATGGCGGGTATCGAGTGCCGAGCTGCCTGGTCGGCTGACATTGCAGGCCAAATGCGGCGTCACACCGCGCGCCCGACAGTCGGCGACGAAGTCCGCCGTGTCATTGGCATTGTCGGCAGCCAGCATACGCTGGCCTCGGGCCGGCTGACGATCGAGTATGGCCAGCGCTGCGGTACGCTCGGCATAACCATCCGCCTCGGTCACCTCGACATCGACCGGCAAGCCGTGCTGGTGATCCATCCGCACATGCCCCATGCAGTAAAGCTTGGCCGGCTGGCCGTTCCCCTTGTGGTACATTGGCCTCCGGATCGGTCGGCGATACGTGCCTCTCGTTCGTGCGCCGCTCGCCGCGAATCGGTTCCGCGTGTCACTGCTTGTCCACATCAGGCATTTCAGCTTGGGCCTAGTGATGGCTGGTGCGCACTTCTATTGACGAGGTGGCTGCGGTACCCATCCAGACAGCCATACGGGTCAAGGATTCAATATCAGCATCAGACGAAACAAGGTTTCGTGCCTTCCATTGGCTCGATGCGCTCTGGTGTACACCCCGGTCGTTCCGCCATATACGGTCAAGTGAGCCGACCGGCAGTAGAATCAACCTGACTGGCTCCATGCGACCGCGTAGTCCACCGAGCGTCCAGTAGGTCTGGTTATAGTGCCTGAGACCGTGCTCAATGTTTTCCGCGAGGGTTTGCAACTGCGCTGTCGTCACGCCGCCATCTGGCCACAGCTCGATGAAGGCGAGGTAACGAGACCGTATGTCTTGCGGTGAGCGGGCCAGTGCGTAGCCATTCACGACGGCATCGGAGCCCAGGCTTTGTTCGGCCGCCGCGAAAATAGCTTGGCGTGCCTGGGCTTCCGTGGTTTTCTCGCCGAGCAGATCGAGTACCGTCCCCAAGCGGTAGGAGAACGTGAATCGAGGTGTGCTGCCTTGACGTCCGGTGACACGAATCACGTCACCGAGTCTATAGCGATATAGGCCAGCCGCAGTCGTTACAACCACTTCATACTCGTGCCCCAGCTCCAGGTCGCCCGGACCAACGGTTGTTGGCTGTGCAGCATCGGCATCAGCCATCGGCACAAACTCGAAATACGCGCTACCGTTTGCCAACGTGTAGTGCTCCGAGTCAAGTTCCAGCTGCACTCCGATGACGGCTTCCGAAGCGGCATAAGTACCGCTGAATAGCGATACATCAGGACCCAATAGCGCGCGAAGGCGTGGAACGGTGGCGGCGAAGCTACCCGTCGTCACGCTGCACAAGACGCGAAGTTCAGGCCAGAGCCGTTGCAGTATTGCGTCAAGGCCGTGCCCGAATGCTCTAGCGACAGTTTCCGCACGCGCCGGATTCGGACGCAGAATTGGCGACAATGCGGCTCGCGTTCCGGCCGGTAGATTGAGGTCGGGGCAAATGGCGCCAGAATGTAGGTCGCGGACCAGCTGTGGCCAGTGCTTGTTGATTTTCACCCAATATTGACCCGGGGGGGGTGCGGACAAGAACTTGGACTACCTGGAGGTAGTTCATGTACACGTACGAAGACAGGATCCGCGCGGTCGAGCTCTACATCAAGCTGGGCAAGCGTGTGAAGGCGACCATTCGGCAATTGGGTTATCCGACCAAGAACGCGTTGAAGGTCTGGTACCGGGAATACGAGCGGCGAGGCGACCTTGCGAAGGGATTTCACCGTGCACCGAAGTACTCGATGGCACAGCAGGAGGCTGCTGTGGCTCATTTTCTCCACCATGGACGCTGCATCGATTTCACCCGGAAAGTGCTGGGCTATCCCTGCCGGTCGGTGTTGCGGAGCTGGATTTACGAGCGGCATCCGGAACTCTGTCAGCGCAGTGTCGGGCGCAGTCGCGCAGTACCGAGCCCCCTGGAGGTAAAGCAAGAAGCCGTGATTGCCCTCTGTACGCGGCAGGGGAAGGCCCAAGCCATCGCGCAGGATCTAGGCGTCTCGAGGGAAACCTTGTACAACTGGAAGAATCAGCTACTCGGTCGAGAGGCGCCTGCATCGATGAAACGCCAAAGCAAACCGCCGGCCGACCCGGACAAGGCCCAGGTGGAGCAACAACTGGCAGCGCTGAAAGGCGAGCTGCGACGACTTCAGCTCGAACACGACCTGCTGAAAAAGGCCAACGAAATCATAAAAAAAGACCTGGGCGTCAACCTGCAGCTCCTGACCAATCGGGAGAAGACGATGCTGGTTGATGCCCTGAGACCGGTTCATGCCGTCAAGGAACTGCTGGCGGCGCTGGACCTGGCGCGCAGCTCCTATTTCTACCACCGTGGCCAGATTCGCCTCGGGGACCGGTATGTCGACGTGCGCCGCACACTCGCCGAGATCTTCGAGAGGAATCGTCGCTGCTACGGCTACCGCAGGATGCACGCGTCGTTGCGACGGATGTGCATCTCCCTCTCGGAGAAGGTTGTGCGGCGCCTGATGAAGCAGGAGAACTTAATCGCTGCCACTCCAAAGCGGCGCCGGTACGGCTCGTACCTGGGCGAGATCAGTCCTGCGCCGGAGAATCTGATCAATCGCGACTTCCGGTCGGCCGCGCCAAATCAGAAGTGGCTCACCGACATTACGGAGTTCCATATCCCGGCCGGCAAGGTGTACCTGTCACCGATCATCGACTGCTTCGACGGTCTGGTCGTCAGCTGGTCGCTGGGTACAACGCCAGACGCTGAACTCGTGAACACCATGCTCGACACGGCCATCGAGACGGTTGCCAACGGCCCTGACCGACCCATCGTGCACTCTGATCGCGGCGCCCACTATCGATGGCCGGGCTGGCTGTCTCGAATTGATGGTGCACGCCTGATTCGCTCGATGTCCCGCAAAGCCTGTTCCCCAGACAATGCTGCATGTGAGGGCTTCTTCGGCCGTTTGAAGAATGAGCTTTTCTACCCGGGAAGCTGGCAGACCACGACCATCGAGCACTTCATCGTAGAGGTTGACTCGTACATTCGCTGGTACAACGAAGAGCGGATCAAAATCTCACTGGGTTCACGCAGTCCTATGGAGTACCGCGCGAACCTCGGATATGCAACCTAAACCAGTCCAAGGTTCTGTCCGCACCCCCAGTGGGTCAATTTTGGATGGACGTCAACATGAAGGTATATTTCGCTCAGCAATCATCGGAGGTACGGCCGGTGAAATTGGAGGCGGCAAGTTTGCCAACGGCGCGGTTACCGGGGCGTTTGTGCAGGCGTTTGGCAGCATCAGAGATAAGCGCGTGCGGTACGGACTTTCTGACGGCGACAGCGCCGGTCCGTTTACGGACGACGCTCCGGCCGGGCTGGCGGCTCTCCGTGAAGCAAATCCGGAGCTGGTAGCCAACGAAAACCGCCTCTGGGAGGATTCGAAGGGTTGGTTCGGAACTGAAATCGGAGCCAAAGAGCATGCGCTCGTGGCCTACGAAAGCCTGACTGACGGTAGCCTCAAGTACGAATTCTATGCGGCTGGAAGCAATAGCGACTTTGTTGGGCTACCGAGCTCGCTTCCCAAGCCCAAGGGCTACAGGGTCGCGCTTGTTGAGCATACGCATCCGCGTGCATGGTCATTCGGAAATAGGGCGTACAGAAACTATGTCCAAGGGCCCTCTACAAACGACATGCAAGTAGCCGGTGACTATCCGGGTGCGTTCCATGTCATTCAAGGAAAAACCCCGTTAGGCGTACGGGAGTTCATCTACTACGGAAAGAGTGCTGGGTTCAGATGAACGCGGCGGCTTCGGGCGAGGGGCAAGTGCGGAGCAAACGACGGTTGTCACGTCCGTTGGGAATCTGGATGATCTTGGTTGTCGCGTGGTTTGTCGCGATCGTGATGTTTGAAGGTGCCTACGTGGTCTTGCATGAGTATCATTTGGGCCACTGGGCACCTGGCGCCCTGCTACGGTCGATCGTGTTGACAGCCGTACTGGTAGTGGTTTGTATTTCCAGCGCGGCCATGGTCACCGGTCGTCGGAGCGCTCGGAATATCTTTCTGGCCGCTTCTACGATCTTGGCGTTGGGAGGTACATGGGATGGGCTGCTGATTGTGCAATATGCACTTTCAGCTCCAGTTCGCGAAACTCTGGGTGCTTGGTCGTGGCCACAATGGTGGGCATTCTCGACACCGCTCCTTTGGATTGCGTGGTTGGCTGGAAACTATTGGTACCTCACTGGCAAACGTGCCCGTGATTTCTTTTTCTCTCGTTGATAGATGTCGCAGGGTGCGGTGCCCGAGCATTCGTTTGTCTGATCCACATGAACGGCCGGGTGTGCGATCCGGAGCTGGGTTGTTTCCTGTCGGCGGATCCGCTGATACAGTTTCCGGAGAGCACGCAGGGCTTTGACCGTTATGCGTACGTGGGCAACAGCCCACTGAGTTATACGGATCCGAGCGGGCACGGGCTGCTGGGTATAGTGGGCTCGATCGTGTCGTTCTTTTACCCACCCGTCGGGGCACTGCTGATCCCGCACAGTGCGCTGCGCCCTCAGGTCACCCCGGCGGGGCGGGGCAAGAAGAGTGGCGTGAGCGAGCGCAGCCCGGCCGAGCGGCATCGGGTCATGAGCTGGGCGCAGCGGCTCAAGCGGGTATTCCGCATCGAGATCGAGAGCTGCGAGAGTTGCGGCGGCAAAGTGCGGATCATCGCCAGCGTGGAGGATCCGGCGGTGATCGGGAAGATTCTGGCGCACCTGGAACACCGGATACAGGTGCGGGAGGTACCAGCGAACGCCGCCGCTGCAAACCGCCCGCGCGGCCCGCCGGGGCAGGGGGAGTTCGACCTCAACTGAAGCGGTGGCACGCGCCCGGCTCAGCGGTGCGGAGGAGCGCCTGCGCCTGCGGCCTCGTGCGGTGCGAGAATCCGGCCCTCACGCCCGCATTTCCCGCAGTGCAACCCGCTGCGGCATTGGCCGGCTCGCGTTATCACCGGTAGTCGACATCGCGCCGCACGGCTATACTGCCGACAACAGGGGCTTTGAATGTCCTATTCCCTGGAACGAGCGCAATCTGCCCGAAAGTATCTTCAACGGCACCGGTGATTCGGCTGATTTTCGGTATGGCCCGGCGGGTGAGCGTTACAGTCAGGTAGCGTATGCGGCGATACCCGGTAACGAGGAGACGATCACGACGATGTACGTCGGTGCATTGTTCGAGCAGATCGACAAAGACACCACGTCGTTGACCGAGTACCGACATTACGTGATGGCGGGTGGTGCGCGCGTTGCCATTCATACAGAGTGGAGCAACGCGAATACGCGTGACGAGTATCTGTTTCAAGACCATCTCGGGTCAGTTACAGCCATCACCCAAACCAGCGGTGCGATCGTTGAGCGCTTTAGCTACGATCCATGGGGAAAGCGCCGCAACCCCGCCACTTGGGATGCTGCGGGCACCTATCTCCCGACGATGCTCGATCACATTTCACGTGGCTTTACCGATCACGAGCATCTTGATCGCCTGGGGCTGATCCATATGAATGGTCGGGTCTTTGACCCGCAGATTGGCCGCTTCCTGTCTGCGGACTCGTTCATGCAGTTTCCGCAGAGCACCCAGGGATTTGATCGCTACGCTTATGCCGCAAATAATCCGCTTCGCTATACGGATCCGAGTGGGCATGATCTGTTTGTTGTGGGTGCTCTCTTTGCGTTGGCCGGTGGGTGGACCATTGAGCAAACAGCGATCGCCATCTTCGTTGTCGGCTTTCTTGAGACGGGCTCTCTGGCAGGTGCGATACAGAACACCCTGTTTTTCTCTGTCGGTGCCGGGTTCGGACAGGCGTTAGGGTTGGGGCAGCTGGGATTTGCCGATCCGGGCAAGCTGTTGGGGGCGTCTGCGGTGATGGGCTTCATGGGCGGCATCACTGCGCAAGCCTACGGTGGCAAATTCGGTGAGGGATTCCTGAGCGCATTCGCAGCGACGGTGGCCATGCCATGGACGCGTACTGCGAGCGGTTTCGGTGAAGGTATATTTCGCTCAGCAATCATCGGAGGTACGGCCGGTGAAATTGGAGGCGGCAAGTTTGCCAATGGGGCAGCCTATGCGGCGTTTAGCTATGCGGTAGCTGCTGGGGCCGAGGCTAGCCGGGATCAATCGAATCGAGTCGAGGCGGACGTCACATCGGATTTCTTAGAGGGACGTGATATCCAGCGTGCCTTGCGGCGTGATGGAGTAGCTGATGCTTTAAATGTTGAGGTGGCTGCTGAGTATGTCGAGATAATTTATCGAGAAGGGTTCGAGGGCTATCCTGTAAGCGACGGAGTGTTCCCGGAAATTGTGTACATCCATGAACGTGGGCCGAACGATGTTGGTGCTATGCATCGGGCAACTTTCGGTCCAGCCGGCTCAGATATCGTCGGTGATCGGATCACACTTTATGCGGGCAGTGCTCGCTCCGTAGAAAGCGCAGTAAAAATCATATTGCACGAGTTTGGCCACCATACCCCTGAGGCGGTAGCTAGAACTATTGGGAATATTGGCCGCATTCGAAATCCAGCTAACACGCCTCGTCTTGAGAATATTGCTGACCGGTATTCGCGGGACGTCTATCGGCATGTGACAGGAAAATAACTGTGAACTACTGCGGCAAAGTTCTCCGCCTGGCCTGCTCAACAGTCTTACTAGCAGTTGCAAATGCCTGCTTCGGACAAGTCGATGATAGCTTTTTGTCCGAGTACAAGGTTCAATTTGATTATGTCTTGGTTGTGTCAATCGATGCGGGCATGGCGGTAAACGCAGAATCTAACGGCAATCATTCGACGCGTTGCTACTTCGCGTACACAGCAAACGTAGATCAAGTGATTAAGGGAGATACTTGGCGCAAGGGTCAGGTCGAGCTTGTTTCTGAGGTTGGCATGACCGTTGGAGATCGATACTTGATAGGAGTTTCACATGGGTACACTTCCTCGTATCGCAAAACGCTTGAAGGCATTGAAGACGAGGGTGTGCGTCGAGCATGTGTTGACCGTTTCGACGGCTTTTTTCTGCCCTACAAGGCGATCAATCCAATCTACGAGATCTGGACGGGAGACGGGATTGTTGAGGCAGTGCGTTTCACAGACCCCGAGAGTGAGGGGACGATAGATCAAACTCGAATTGTTACAACAGACTTCGGAGACGGTGAGATTCGCCTTAGCGAGCCGGTAGTCCTAGATTACGTAATCGACGAGTTGTCCAAGTAGCGCACGCGTTTTTGCCAATGGCGCCGCCTATGCCGCGTTTAGCTATGCGGTGGCTGCTGCTTCGAATGATGCGACAGTGATAACTGGAGCCGGAGGAGGTGGTCTGGACGATGCTCCAGCTGTGACTCCGCAGTTTATGGTAATCCCCCCTTTATTAGCTCTTGGCAGAAGTGGAGCTAAGCGGCCATCGCCAGTTTCTGTATCGGGGTGATGCCGCCGATGGCCATATTCGGACGCTCGTGGTTGTAAGTCCAGAGCCAGCGGGTAGCTGATTCCCGGACGTCGTTGATGGACTCGAACAAGGTCTGGCTCAGCCAGTCGTAACGCACGGTGCGGTTATAGCGTTCAACGTAGGCATTCTGCTGCGGCTTCCCGGGCTGGATGTGTTCGAGGTGGATACCGCGGTTCCGCGCCCAGTCCCGCAAGGCTGGCGAACGCGGGCCCCGCGAGCCTTGACCGCCCATCTGGCCATCTCACGCCGCTGAGATGGCCTCACCATTTTTTTGTGAGGGCCTCCTTCATGATCTCGGCCCGCATCTGTACCTCGGCGTACATCTTCTTCAAGCGCCGGTTCTCTTCCTCCAGCTCCTTGATCCGGGACATCATCGGCACATCCAGGCCGCCGTACTTTGCCCGCCACTTGTAGAACGTGGCGCTGCTGATGCCATGCGTCCGGCACAGCTCCGGGACCGGGCTACCGGCCTCCGCCTGCTTCAAAACGCCAATGATCTGGCTGTCGGTAAATCGCGATTTCTTCACGGGAATCTCCTCGACTCAGATTACGAGAAAATTCCACTTCTGGCTTCAGCTAAATTCCGGGGGGATTACCCAGCCCCCCGCGCCCGTGACGCAGTTATATGATTTCTCCTTGCTGCCCGTTCCGGAGCAGAAATAGGCCTGTCCCCACCGCTGTTTGCGCGGATTCCCCGGCCAGCGCCTCGCCGACGGGTGGCCGATGCTTCGCCCTGCGCTCGCAACTGGTCTTGAGATCGCCGCGAGAAACGCCCCCTAAGCCCATGATTTCCGAAACGACCTCGGCTCCGGATCCATGGCGGAGTCTTGTTTTCATGCGCTAAGCCCCTGTCGCTTGTGCTTTTTTTTGCCACTTGTGTTGACGCATGTGCGGCTCAAACCTATAGTGGAGCGAAGTGGCATGTAGTGGGAGAAAAGGGGCCAAAAGGCCCTGACGGCAGTGTTCCGTGGAGCAACTCAAATCACCCTTGATGCCAAGGGCCGGCTGGCTGTCCCGGCGCGCTATCGCGACCGGCTGGCAGCTCGTTGTGCCGGACACCTGATTTGTACCGTGGACCAGGACCACTGCCTGCTGATTTACCCGCTGCCGGACTGGGAAGAGATCGAGCGCAAGCTCATGCGCCTGTCGAGCTTCAACAAGAGCACGCGGCGTTTGCAGCGACTGATGGTTGGTTACGCCAGCGAACTTGAAGTCGATGGTCATGGGCGAGTGCTGATTCCACGCGAGCTGCGTGAGTTTGCCGGTCTTGAACGCCAGGCGATGCTGATCGGGCAGGGCAACAAGTTCGAGCTTTGGGACGAGGCGCGCTGGAACGAACGTCGGGACAGCTGGCTGACCGACGAGACAGGGGACGGACTCGGCCTGCCGGCGGAGCTTGAGTCGCTTTCGCTGTAGGGACGACGTCGAAAACGCAAACAAACGCGTCCTGATGAAGACGCGGGGTGCTGGGGTGATTTCACATGTACCTGTCCTGCTGGACGAGGTGCTTCGTTATTTGGCCATCCGGGCTGATGGCCTCTATGTCGACGCTACTTTCGGGCGCGGGGGGCACGCGCGGGCCATCCTCGCACAGCTGGGGCCGGATGGAAGGCTGCTGGCGCTGGATCGCGATCCGGAAGCTGTCGCGGCGGGCAACGCACTGCAGGCAGCCGATCAGCGCTTCAGCATCCGGCAGACAGGGTTTTCGCAGCTGCGCGCAGTGCTGGAGGAGCAGGGGTACCTTGGCTGCATACACGGCATTCTGCTCGACATCGGCGTTTCATCGCCACAGCTCGATGATCCGGCCCGCGGTTTCAGTTTTCGCGCTGATGGTCCGCTCGACATGCGCATGGATCCTTCGAGCGGCCGGTCTGCAGCGGACTGGATCAACACCGCCAGTGAGTCGGATATTGCCAGCGTGCTCTGGCGCTATGGCGAAGAGCGTGCTTCGCGGCGCATCGCCCGCGCGATCTGTGCCGCACGCGAGGTTGAGCCCGTCTTGCGCACCGCACAGCTGGCCGGAATCATTTCCGGCGTCATCCGCAGCGAACCCGGCCGGCATGCCGCGACCCGCAGCTTCCAGGCGATCCGCATCTTCATCAACGGCGAGCTCGAAGAGCTGGAGGCCGGACTGCGTGGCGCAGTCGCGGCGCTGGCTGTGGGCGGGCGACTCTGTGTCATCAGCTTCCATTCGCTCGAGGACCGCATCGTGAAGCGCTTTCTGCGTGACCACTCGCGTGTGGATCCGGCGTTGCGCGACGTGCCGGTTGTCCCCGAGTCGGCATTGCCCACGCTGAAACTACTGAGTCGGGCCGTGACGGCGGGCGAGGCCGAGTTGCGAGAGAACCCGCGGGCACGGAGTGCGGTGTTGCGCACGGCGGAGAAGCTCCGGTGACCCCGGCGGATCGCAGCCGGGCGATTTGCGCGACGCTGGCTGCTGCCGTGATGGTGTCGGCAGTGGCTGCGGTTTATGCCAAGCACAAGTCGCGCAAGCTGTTCGTCGAGTTGCAGGCGCTGACCGCGGAGCGCGATCGCCTCGAGATGGACTGGGGCCGGCTGCAGATCGAACAGAGCACCCAGGCGAGCTATCCGCGCGTCGAGACCGTGGCCCGCGACAAGCTGGCGATGCACATGCCTGATCCGCGCGGCATCGAGGTCACGGGGCGATGAGCGGAACGGACAGGCAGCAGAAGCCCGCCCTGCGCAGCTTCATCTGGCGCATGTGGTTCGTCGCTGCATTGCTGATGCTGTCGGTGGGCGGACTGGTCGCGCGCGCCGTGCATCTGCAGGTGTTCAATACCGAATTCCTGAATGCCCAGGCGGCCGCACGACATCTGCGGGTCGCCACGCTTTCGGCCACGCGCGGTGTTATCAAGGACCGGAACGGGGTGCCGCTGGCTGTCAGTACGCCGGTCGACAGTGTGTGGGTGAATCCCCCGCAGCTCCTCGAGTCGCCGGAGAAAATCCCCGGGCTGGCCCGCCTGCTGAAGATGAATGGTGGCGAACTCACCGCACGCCTTACCCGCAATGTGCGCAAGGAATTCGTCTATCTGAAGCGCCACATGAATCCGGCCGAGGCGGCGGCGGTCGACGCCCTGCAGATTCCGGGTGTGCATCTGCTGCGTGAGTACCGTCGCTACTATCCGGCCGGCGAAGTGACCGGCCATCTCCTCGGCTTTACCAACATCGATGACCGGGGCCAGGAAGGGCTGGAGCTCGCGTTCAACAACTGGCTGCAGGGCATTCCGGGCAAGAAGCGCGTGCTGCGCGACCGGCTGGGCCGGGTGATCGAGGATGTCGAGAGTATCGAGCCGCCGCAGCCAGGCGGTGATCTGGTGACCTCGATCGACCTGCGCATCCAGTACTTTGCCTATCGTGCGCTCAAGGCGGCCGTTCAGCAGTATCACGCGGCTTCGGCTTCGGCAGTCGTCATCGATGTCACAACCGGCGAAGTGCTCGCTGACGTCAACCAGCCGGCCTACAATCCGAATGACCGCAGCCAGCTCAAGCCCGCGCTGTTCCGCAATCGCGCCATCACCGACATCATCGAGCCGGGGTCGACCTTCAAGCCGCTGATTGTTGCAGCGGCACTCGACAGCGGGCGCTTCAATGCGCAGAGCCAGGTGGATACCAGTCCCGGGTTCATCCAGATTGGCAGCAAGCACATCGAGGATCACCGGAACTTCGGCCGTATCAGTCTCGGCACGATCCTCGCCAAGTCGAGCAACGTCGGCATCGTCCACGTGGTCATGCAGCTCGACAAGGACTCGCTATGGAACACGCTCAGCCGCTTCGGCGTGGGCCGGCTGACCAGCAGCGGTTTTCCGGGTGAATCAGCCGGCGTGCTGGCCCCATACCAGAGCTGGCGGCCGATCGGGCAGGCCACGCTGGGCTACGGCTACGGCCTGTCCATAACCCCGCTGCAACTCGCCCAGGCCTATGCCGTATTCGGCGCGGGAGGGCTGCAGCGGCCGGTATCGCTGGTGCGCATTTCCCAGGCGCCGATTGCCCGCCGGGTCGTGAGCGCACAGGTTGCACGCGACCTGCTGACGATGCTCGAGCAGGTTGTCGGCGAAGAGGGTACCGGGGTGAAGGCCGCAGTGACGGGTTACCGGGTGGCTGGCAAGACCGGGACCGCGCGCAAGCTCACCGCCAGCGGTTATTCCGACGATCGGCATACCGCGGTATTCGCCGGCATCACGCCGGTTGATGATCCCCGCTTCGCCATCGTCGTGGTGGTGGATGATCCACAAGGAGCGGCCTACTACGGCGGCGACGTTGCCGCACCGGTCTTTTCCACCATTGCCGCGGGTGCGCTCCGCATCTTTGCCGTTCCACCCGATGGCAAGCCTGCGGATGAAGTGCCGCGTCCGACGACGCTGGCCGCAAACCAGCCATGAATCTGGTGATCAGCAAGGACATGGATCTGCACACACTGTTCGACGGCTTCGGGGTAGAGGTGCCGCAGCGCGAAGTTGCCGATATCAGCACGGAGAGTCGCAGTGTGAGCCGGGACGGGCTGTTTCTCGCCTGTCGGGGGAACACGCACCACGGCCTCGAATTCATCGATCAGGTGCTGGCCGAGGGTGCGTCCGCCATTGCCTGGGAACCGGATGTCGATGTACAGGAGCCGGTACTGCCGGCCGACGTCTGTGGCTTTCCCGTACCGCATCTCGGCCAGCGGCTGGGCGAGATTGCCAACCGTTTCTTTGCCTCGCCGTCTGCCGCAATTGCCGTCACCGGCATCACCGGCACCAACGGCAAGACGACCACGGCATGGCTGGTGACCCAGGCGCTCGGCAAGCTCGGCGAGTCGGCGGGCTACATGGGTACGCTCGGTCACGGGCTGGGCATTGAAGTGCGTGCGGGCGCGTTGACCACACCGGGCTGCATTACGCTGCATCGCCAGTTGCGCGAACTGGCTGACGCAGGCGCCCGCCATGCGGTGCTCGAGGTATCTTCGCATGCGCTCGATCAGCATCGCGTCGACGGCGTGCATTTCAGTACTGTCGCGTTCAGCAACCTCGGCCGCGATCACCTCGATTATCACCGCGATCCGCAGCACTATGCCGATGCCAAGGCGCGGTTGTTCCGCGCTGGCGCGCGCACAGCGGTGATAAACCTCGACGACCCCTTCGGCAGGACACTGGCGGCTTCGCTGCCACCCGAAACCGCTTGTCTGGGTGTGAGCATGGACGGCAATCCGGCGGCGAAGCTGCGCGCCGAGCTGGTGCAGACCGGTGCCGATGGTCTGGTGCTGGATCTCCGCGGTGATTTCGGTACGGCACGGCTCGGCAGCCGTCTTTGGGGCCGCTTCAATGCCGAAAATCTGCTGCTGGCCGCGGGCATACTGCTGGCCGAAGGCTGGCCGCTCGATCGTGTCGTCGCCGCCCTCGCGGACTGCACGGCGCCGCCGGGGCGCATGCAGCTTGTTCCTGCATCCGCCGGTCAGCCGGCCGTGCTGGTTGATTTTGCACACACGCCCGATGCGCTGCGCAAGGCGCTGGCGGCGATTCGCGCGCACTGCAGCGGCCAGCTCTGGTGCGTGTTCGGCTGCGGTGGCAACCGTGACCGCGGCAAGCGTGCGCTCATGGGCAGCGTGGCGGTCGAACTTGCCGACCACGTGATCATCACGGACGACAATCCCCGTGACGAGGATTCACGGCAGATCATCGACGACATTCTTGCCGGCGCGGGATCCGGCACGGCGGTGCAGGTGATACCGGACCGTGCGGCAGCCATCCGGCGGGCCATACACCTGGCCGCTCCCGGCGACGCGATCCTGATTGCCGGCAAGGGCCATGAGCAGACACAGATCGTGGCCGGTGCGAGCCTGCCGTTTTCCGATGTGGCGGTCGCTGCCGCGGCGCTGTCTGTCGCGCAGCAGGGGCCGGGTGCATGACCATGGGTACGCTCGGCATGGTTGCAGAGGCGGTAGGCGGCACGCTGATCGGCACTGATGCGGGTTTTGATTCGGTGAGTACCGACAGCCGCAGCCTGGAGCCGGGCCAGTTGTTCTTCGCCCTGCGTGGCGTGCGGCACAACGCGGCGGAGTTTGCCCGCGATGCCGCGGCGGCCGGCGCCGCCGGCGTTGTCATCGAGGAGCGACAGTCGATCGATCTGCCGCAGATACATGTGGCGGACGCGGGCGAAGCACTGCGCAGCTTCGCAACGATGTGGCGCAAGCGTTTCAGCCTGCCGCTCGTTGCAGTGACCGGCAGCAACGGCAAGACCACCGTCAAGGAAATGGTCGGCACCATACTGCGCACGCACTTTGCCGGTCCCGGCGACGATGCCGGTGTGCTGGTGACCTGGGGTAATCTGAACAACCACATCGGTGTACCCATCACGCTGCTGTGGATGCGCGAAAGTCACCGCGCTGCGGTGATCGAGATGGGCGCAAGCGCAAAACACGAGATTGCCCGACTGGCTGCGATAGCCGCGCCCACGGTGGCCATCATTACCAATGCCGGGCCGGCACATCTGGGCGGATTCGGCGGCACCCTCAAGGATGTTGCCGAGGCGAAGGGCGAGCTGTTTGCGGGTCTGCCTGCCGGGAGCATCGCCATCATCAACCGGGATGACCCTTTCTACGGTTACTGGCGCAGCCTTCGCAAGGACATCAGCTATCGTTCATTCGGCCTGTCGCCGGAGGCGGACTATCGCGCCGTCGAGGTGCAGGCTTCCGGCGTGCGGAGCCTCGGTTTCCGGCTGCTCACGCCGACCGCCGGGATACCGGTTGAACTGCCGATGTCCGGTGGCCATAACGTGCGCAACGCGCTGGCCGCAGCGGCCGCGTCGCTCGCCGCCGGGGCCAGCCTGCAGGCAGTGCGCGATGGCCTGGCGCAGATGGCGAACGTCGCCGGTCGCCTGCGCGCCGAACCCGGTCCGGCCGGCAGCACGATCTTCGATGACAGCTACAACGCCAATCCGGGTTCGGTCGCCGCGGCCATACAGTTTCTCGCCGGTCTCGACGGGCAGCGCTGGCTGGTTCTCGGCGGAATGGCTGAACTCGGTCCGGATGCGGCAGCCCTGCACCGCGAGGTTGGTGTGCTGGCGGCACAGAGCGGCATCGACCGCTTTTACTGTGTCGGTGAGCTGACGCGACCGGCCGCTGAAGGCTTCGGCCCGGACGCTCGCTGGTACGCCGATGTCACCGAACTTGCCGAGGTCCTGCGGCCCCGGATGACTGCAGACGTCCATCTGCTCGTCAAGGGTTCACGCAGCGCGGGGCTTGAGCGCCTGGTGCAGCTGGTCACCGGGCGTGGCGATACGGCGGGGGTGCACTGATGCTGCTGCTGCTGGCAGAAGGCCTGAAGGGCTACGTGTCGGGCTTCAACGTCTTCACCTATCTGACGATGCGCGCGATTCTCGGCGCGCTGACGGCACTGGCGCTGTCGCTGTTTCTTGGTCCACCGCTGATCCGTCGCCTGACCCTGCGGCAGATCGGCCAGACCGTTCGCCAGGACGGTCCGCAGACCCACCTGCAGAAAGCCGGTACGCCGACCATGGGCGGGGCGCTGATCCTGCTCGCGATCATCTTCAGCACGCTGTTGTGGGCCGATCTGCGCAGCCTGTTCGTCTGGGTCGTGATCGGCGTGACCTTTTGCTATGGCCTGATCGGTTTCGTCGATGACTACCGCAAGCTCGTGCTGCGTGATCCGAAGGGCCTGTCGGCCGGGAAGAAACTTTTCTGGCAGCTGCTGATCGCCATCATCGTGGGTGTCGCGCTTTACCGGCATGCCGATGCGCCGCAGTCGACTGCACTGCTGATTCCCTACCTGAAGGATATTTCCATTCCGCTCGGCTGGCTCTTCGTGCCTTTTGTCTGTCTGGTCATCGTCGGCAGCAGCAACGCGGTGAATCTCACCGATGGTCTGGACGGCCTGGCGATCATGCCGACGGTGCTGGTCGGCGGCGCACTCGGCGTATTTGCCTGGGTGGCCGGCAATGCGATTTTTTCCCGCTACCTCGGCATTCCTTATATAGCCGGGGCCGGCGAGCTGTTCGTTTTCTGCGCGGCGCTGGCCGGCGCCGGGCTCGGCTTTCTCTGGTTCAACACCTATCCGGCCCAGGTCTTCATGGGCGACATCGGCGCACTGGCTCTGGGCGGCGCGCTCGGTGCGGTGGCAGTGGTCGTGCGCCAGGAAGTGGTGCTGCTGATCATGGGCGGCGTGTTCGTCGCCGAGACTGTCTCGGTGATGATGCAGGTGGCCTCTTTCAAGATGACCGGCAAGCGCATTTTCCGCATGGCCCCGCTGCACCATCACTTTGAACTCAAGGGCTGGGCCGAACCAAAAGTCATCGTGCGCTTCTGGATCGTGACCGTGGTGCTGGTACTGGTCGGGCTGTCGAGTCTGAAGATCCGGTGATGGGGGCCGCAGTAATGAGTCCGCAGTACAGTGGACAGGCGCAAGCGACGGGGCCGGTGTTCGTGCTGGGCATGGGCGGGACCGGCGCTGCCTGCGCCCGTTACCTTGCCGACCGTGGTGTGACAGCGGTATTTGCCGATACGCGCGCCGCGCCGCCGGGGCTCTCCGCAATCCGTACGGCGATGCCGGGCGTGGAAACACATACCGGCCAGATTCCGCTGAAGCTCCCGGCGCATGTCGCGCGGGTGGTGGTGTCACCCGGCGTGGACCTGCAGCTGCCGCTGCTGCAGGACGCGCGTCGGCGCGGCATCCCCGTGCTGAGCGATATCGATCTCTTTGTCGGCGAGGCGCGTGCGCCGATCGTGGCCATCACCGGCTCGAACGGCAAGAGCACCGTGACCTCGATGCTCGGCGAGATGCTTGCCGCCGCTGGTCTGCGGGTCGGCGTCGGCGGCAATCTCGGTATCCCGTCGCTCGATCTGCTCGATGTGGAAACACAGGTATATGTGCTGGAGCTGTCGAGCTTTCAGCTCGAGCGCAGCCAGCCGATCGATGCGGCAGCGGCAGTTCTGCTGAATGTCTCGCCGGATCATCTCGATATCCACGGCGATATGGCCGGTTATACGGCGGCCAAGGCCCGTGTCTACGCGCATTGCAAGGTCGCGGTACTGAACCGTGACGAGCCGGCACTAAGGACTCTCGTGCCAGCCGGCGTTCCGGTCATCAGCTTCGGGCTCGGTGCGCCTGGCGACGGTGAGTTTGGTCTGCTGCAGCGGCTGGACGGCAGCTGGCTGGCCCGCGGTGATGAAGCCTTGCTGCCGGTGACGGAACTGAAGCTCACCGGCCGGCACAACATCTCGAACGCGCTGGCAGCGCTGTCCCTGGGTGCTGCGCTCGGACTGGAGCCGGCAACGCTAGTGCCTGGCCTGCGCAACTACCGGCCGCTGCCGCACCGGATGGCGGTGGTTGCCTGCCGCGACGGGGTGACCTGGATCGACGATTCAAAGGCCACCAATGTCGGCGCCGCGGTGGCGAGCATCAGCAGTCTCGACGGCCCGCTGGTGCTGATCGCCGGTGGCGACGGCAAGGGTGCAAGTTTCGCGACGCTGGCCGATGTATTGCGGGGCCGCGAGTGCGTGGCGATATTGCTGGGCCGTGATCGCGAACTGCTGGCGACCGCCTTGCACGGCGTATGTCCGGTCAGGCTGGTCGACGACATGCCGGCAGCCGCAAGCGAGGCGCGTGCGGTCGCGAGGCCGGGCTGGACTGTGCTGCTGGCCCCGGCCTGCAGCAGTCTCGACATGTACCGCGACTACGGCGCACGCGGTGACGCCTTCCGCGCTGCGGTACTCGGCGTGCAGGAGGCACAGGCATGAGCGCAACGCATGGTGCCGCGCCGGGACAGAGCCGGCCCGACATGATTCTCCTGAGCGTGGTGGGGATCCTGCTCGCGGTTGGTCTGCTGATGGTGGCCTCGGCCTCGATTGCGCTGGGCGATCGCCAGCACGGCGATGCTTTCTATTTCTTCGAGCGACAGATCGTGGCTGCAACGATGGGGCTTGCTGCCGCCTGGGGCATGGCGAAGGTTCCGACGCGGGTGTGGCAGCGCCTCGGCCCGTGGCTGGCCGGTGTCGCCATCCTGTTGCTCGTCATGGTGCTGCTGCCGGGCCTCGGTCGCACCGCCAACGGCAGCACGCGCTGGCTCAACATTGCCGGCATCAACATCATGCAGGTCAGTGAACCGGTCCGCCTGATGCTGCTGATCTATGTCGCCGACTATGCGGTACGTCGCAGCGAGGAGATTCGCGGCAGTTTCTTCGGTTTCATGAAGCCGCTGGTGATCGTCGGCCTTGCTGCGGCCCTGCTGCTTGCACAACCCGATTTCGGTTCCGCCGTCCTGCTGATCGGTATTTCCTTCACCGTGATGTTCCTGGCCGGTGCCCGGCTGCGTGATGTGGGCCTGACGCTGGGACCGGTCGTGCTCGGTTTTGCGCTGCTCGCCAAGTTCTCGCCCTATCGCATGAAGCGCCTCACCGGCTTCTGGGATCCATGGGCTGATCCCTATGGCGACGGTTTTCAGCTTACCCAGTCACTGATCGCGATCGGCAGCGGCGAATGGACGGGCCTCGGCCTGGGCGCCAGCGTGCAGAAGCTTTTTTATCTGCCGGAGGCGCATACGGACTTCATCTTCGCCGTGATCGCCGAAGAGTTTGGCCTGATCGGCAGTCTGGTGATGATCCTGCTCTACGTGCTGCTGATCTGGCGGGCCATGGTCATCTCGCGGGTGGCCGCCGTGCGCGAGCACTTCTTCCAGGCTTACGTGGCCTTCGGACTCTGTATCTGGCTGGCCATGCAGGCCGCCATCAATCTCGGCGTGAACATGGGCGTGCTGCCCACCAAGGGGCTGACGCTGCCGCTGGTGAGTTACGGCCGGAGCAGCCTGCTGGTGACGCTGGCCGCGCTCGGCCTGCTGCTGCGTATCGATCTCGAGAACCGCGGTATTGCGAGTGCCGCAAAGCGCCGGGTCAACGGGCGGGTGGCGCGATGAAGCCGGCACCGATCCTCATCATGGCAGGCGGCACCGGTGGACATGTATTCCCGGCGCTTGCCGTGGCACGCGCCCTGCGCGAGCGGAACGAACCCGTCGTCTGGCTGGGCACCGAGCTCGGCATCGAGGCCCGGCTGGTGCCGGCCGAGGGCATTGAGCTGGAGCGCGTGCGCGTCAAGGGCTTGCGTCGTCGCGGCCTCGGCGCCTGGCTGATGGGGCCGCTGCAGATCATGCTGGCAGTCGTTGAAGCACTGCGCATCCTGCGCCGCCGGCGCCCGAAGCTGGTGCTCGGCATGGGCGGCTACACGGCGGGGCCGGGTGGTCTCGCCAGCTGGTTGCTGCGCATACCACTCGTCATCCATGAACAGAATGCTGTCGCGGGTCTTACCAATCGTCTTCTGGCGAACTTTGCCCGGGAAGTGCTTGAAGCCTTCCCGGGCAGTTTTTCTGCCAGCATCAAGACCCGCGTGACCGGCAATCCCGTCCGTCACGACATCGCCATGCTGCCGGCGCCCGAACTGCGCCTGCGCGGTCGTTCGGGCCCACTCCGCCTGCTGGTGCTCGGTGGCAGCCAGGGTGCCCAGGCGCTGAATGCGGTGGTCGGGCCGGCCGTGGCGCTGCTCCCCGAAGCCGAGCGTCCGGAGATCCGTCATCAGACCGGCGAGAATACTTACGGTGTGGCCGAAGTCGCCTATCGCCGCGCGGGTGTGCGGGCGCATCTGCAGACCTTCATTGCCGATATGGCCGAAGCCTATGGCTGGGCTGATCTCGTGATCGCCCGCTCGGGCGCCCTGACGATCGCCGAACTGGCGGCTGCCGGAGTCGGCGCAATCCTCGTGCCGTATCCGGCTGCAGTGGACGATCACCAGACCCGGAACGCGGCGTATCTGGTCAACGCGGGTGCTGCCACGCTGATCCCGCAGGACGAACTCGATGCGGAGCGCCTGGCCGCGGAGCTGCAACGGCATATCGGCGACCCGGGACTGGTGCTGAAACAGGCACAGCTGGCGCGTGCACAGGCGATGCCCGATGCGACTGCCGATATCGTGGCCCGCTGCCTGGCCCTCAGTCTGGCCAGGAGGCGCAGCAATGCGTGACCGCATGCGCCGGATCAATCGCATACATCTGGTCGGCATCGGCGGCGTCGGCATGGGCGGTATCGCCGAGGTGCTGCTCAACCTGGGTTATGCCGTGCAGGGCTCCGACCTGCGCGAGTCAGCTGTCACCCGGCGGCTCACGCGGCTCGGCGCGCTCGTGCATATCGGCCATCGTGCCGGGCAGGTCGCGGATGCCGATGTCGTGGTGACCTCCAGCGCGGTTGCCGCCGACAATCCGGAAGTGCTGGCGGCGCACGCCAGCCGCAAGCCGGTGGTCCGGCGTGCCGAGATGCTCGCCGAACTGATGCGCTTCCGGCATGCGATTGCCGTCTCCGGCAGCCATGGCAAGACCACGACCACGAGTCTGATCGCGAGCGTGCTGGCCGAAGCCGGCCAGGATCCGACTTTTGTCATCGGCGGGCGGCTGAAGAGCGCCGACTCGAACGGGCGACTCGGTGCCGGCCGCTATCTGGTTGCCGAAGCCGACGAGAGCGATGCGTCGTTCATCCATCTGCAGCCGATGGTGGCCGTGGTCACCAATATCGGCAACGATCATCTCGGCACATACGGCGGGGACGTCGGACGTCTGCGTCAGACCTTTGTCGAGTTCCTGCACAATCTGCCCTTCTATGGCCTGGCTGTCGTGTGTATCGACGATCCGGGCGTGCGCGCGATCCTGCCGGACCTCCACCGGGCCACCCTGAGCTATGGCTTCTCGCCCGAGGCCGATGTACGCGCGGAAAACCTGGTCCGCGAAGGCTTGCGTTCCCGCTTTACCGTCGTGCGCCCGGCACCGGCACCGCCCCTGCAGGTCGTGCTCAATCTGCCCGGCCGGCACAACGTCCTGAACGCGCTCGCCGCGGTGGCCATTGCCTGCGACCTTGAGCTCGACGATGCGGCCTGCCAGCAGGCACTTGCGAGCTTTGAGGGCGTCGACCGTCGCCTGCAGATGCTCGGCGATATCGTGATCGCTGGCCACAGCGTGACGCTGGTCGATGACTACGGCCACCATCCGACCGAGATCGCCGCCACCATCGAAGCGGCACGCCAGGCCTGGCCGGAACGCCGGCTGGTCGTCGCTTTCCAGCCGCACCGCTACACGAGAACCCGCGATCTGCTCGATGATTTTGCCGAGGCGCTGTCGGTGGCCGATCGCCTGCTCGTCACGGAAGTCTATGCCGCCGGTGAAGCGCCGATCGCCAATGCTGACGGACGCGCCATCTGCCGGGCCATCCGCAGCCGCGGGCAGATCGAACCGGTATTCGTCCCGCATATCGATGAACTGAACGAGTTGCTGGCCGGCGTGCTTGAGTCCGGTGACGTGCTGCTGACGCTTGGCGCCGGCAACATCGGTGCGATGGCGCTGCAGCTTCGCGAGCAGTACGGCGAGCAGACAACGTTGCACACGGGTGGTGCGATGTGATGACGATGAAGAAAGAACGCCCGGGCAAATTGTTGCGCGACGAGTTGATGTCGAAACATACGACATGGCGAGTCGGCGGCCCCGCAGACGTGTATCATGCGCCGCGTTGTCGCGCTGAACTTCTGGAATTTTTTCGCGGTCTTGATGCGAGCACGCCGGTTTACTGGGTTGGCTTCGGAAGCAACCTTCTCGTCAGGGATGGTGGCATTCGCGGCGTCGTCATCGCGACCAGCCAGGCACTCTGTGAACTGCGCAATCTCGGCGGCGGCGTCGTCGAAGCGGAAGCGGGCGTGGCGTGTACGGTCGTGGCCCGGCAATGCGGTCGCTGGCAGCTTGGCCCCGCGGAATTCTTTGCCGGCATTCCCGGCAGCGTTGGCGGTGCGCTGCGCATGAACGCAGGTGCCTTTGGTGGAGAAACCTGGAACAGCGTCATCGAGGTCGATGTACTCGACCGGCGCGGCGTGGTGCATACCCGCAGCCGTGACGCCTACGAAGTCGGCTACCGGCATGTACAGAAGCCCGCGGACGAGTGGTTTCTCGCCGCCCGCATGCAGTTCGAGGAGAACTACCAGGCTGCCGGGGCGCGCATGCAGACGCTGATCGCCGAGCGCAAGGCCAGTCAGCCGCTCGGGCTGCCGAGCTGCGGTTCGGTGTTCAAGAATCCTCCCGGCGACCATGCGGCGCGGCTCATCGAGACAGCCGGCCTCAAGGAGGCCCGCATCGGCGGGGCGCAGGTCTCGCCGAAGCACGCCAATTTCATCATCAACACCGGCGGCGCGACGGCGGCCGACATCGAGAACCTGATCCTGAAGGTGCAGGCCACGGTTGAGAGCCGGCATGGCGTACGGCTCGAGCCGGAAGTGCAGATCATCGGTGAGCCGGCTGCCGGCCACGCCGGGGCGGAGGGGGTCTGAGCATGGCCAGCTACCCGCGCATCACCGACCCCGCCGCATTCGGACGCGTCGTCGTGCTGATGGGCGGCGATTCTGCCGAGCGGGAGATCTCGCTGCTCACCGGTGAGGCAGTGCTCAAGGCACTCATTAATAAAGGTGTGGCTGCCGAGCCGCTGGACGCCTGCGGTCGTGATCTCGTCAGCCGGCTGTCTGCCGGCGGCTACGACCGGGTGTGGATCGCCCTGCATGGCCGGGGCGGTGAGGATGGCACCCTGCAGGGGCTGCTGTCCTTCCTGGGCCTGCCTTTCACCGGCTCGGGCGTGTTGGGTTCGGCGATCAGCATGGACAAGCTGCGCACCAAGCGTCTCTTGCAGGGCGCCGGTCTGCCCACGCCGCGCTACTGCGTGATCCGCAATGAAGCGGACCTGGTCGAGGCGGCCGGGCAGCTCGGCTTGCCGCTGATGGTCAAGCCTTCGGCCGAGGGCTCCAGCATCGGCATGAGCAAGGTCAGCCGCGTCGAGCAGCTGGCCGGAGCCTGGCAGCTTGCCGCCGGATTCAACTGCGAGGTCTTCGCCGAAGAATGGGTGAGCGGGCCGGAGTACACGGCAGCCGTGCTGCACGATGAAGTCCTGCCGCTGATCCGCATCCAGACCGACGGCGTGTTTTACGACTACCAGGCCAAGTACTTCAGCGACGAGACGCGCTACCTGTGCCCCTGTGGTCTGGTCCCTGCGGAGGAACGCGAGCTCGCCGAAGTGGCCCGCGCCGCTTTCACGGCGGTCGGTGCCGAAGGCTGGGGACGTGTGGACATCATGGTGGCCCCGCTGGTCGGGCCGCTGGTGCTCGAAATCAATACCGTACCCGGCATGACCAGCCACAGCCTCGTACCGATGGCCGCTGCCGCCGCCGGTACCGGCTTCGATGACCTGGTCTGGCGAATTCTTGAAACGAGCTTCGCGCCGCTTGCGGAGGGATCGCAATGAGCCTCTTGAGCCGTCGTAACCGCAAGCGCCGCAGCGAGCCGCGGATCAGGCTCCCGGTGATCCCCTGGGTGCGGATCACGAGCGTACTCGGCGTGCTGCTGCTCGCCGGAGGCGCTCTGCTCGCCGGCCGCTGGCTGCTGAACCGTCCGGTCGAGCAGGTGGTGATCAATGGCGAATTCGAGCGCGTCTCGGCTGATCGCCTCGAATCGCTGCTGCGTCCCTATATGGGTCAGGGTTTTCTGGCCACGCCGCTCGACGTGGTGCAGCAGCAGCTGGCCGCGGTGCCCTGGGTTGCCACTGCGCGCGTGAGCCGCAAGTGGCCCGGCACCCTGGATGTCACGGTAACCGAGGAGCAGCCGGCCGCACGCTGGAACGAGCACGGTCTTCTCAATCCGCAGGGGCGTCTGTTCGTCAGCGATGCCGACCACATCCCCGCCGGACTGCCCCGGCTCAGCGGACCCGAGGGTACGGAAGCCGAGGTCGCGGCGCGCTACGTTGCCATCCAGGAGCAGCTGGTACATCGCGGACTGGCGCTTGCGGCCCTTGAGCTGGACAAGCGCGGCGCCTGGTCAATGCGCCTGAGCAACGGCATCCAGGTACGGCTCGGATCGCAGGATACCGATATCCGCCTGGCGCGCTTCTTTGAAGCGCTGGATTCGGTCGTCGCCGCGGTTGCGGCCGACGTGAACTACATCGACATGCGTTACACGAACGGTTTTGCGGTGGGCTGGAAGCATGAGCGCGCCGCCGGGGAAAAGTCACCCAATGCCTAGGAAGGACGACAAGCACATCATCGTCGGCCTCGATATCGGCACCTCGAAGGTGGTCGCGATTGTGGGTGAGTTGCAGGACGACGGCCAGGTCGAAGTGATCGGCTTCGGCATGCATCCCTCGAAGGGGCTGAAGAAAGGTGTGGTCGTCAACATCGAGTCCACGGTGATCTCGATACAGCGCGCCATCGAGGAAGCCGAACTCATGGCCGGTTGCGATATCAGCCAGGTCTATGCCGGCATAGCCGGCAGCCATGTGCGCAGCCTGAATTCGCACGGCATCGTGGCGATCCGCGACCGTGAGGTCACGCAGAGCGATGTCGACCGGGTGATCGATGCGGCGCGCGCCGTGGCGATTCCCGCCGACCAGAAGATCCTCCATGTCCTGCCGCAGGAATTCATCATCGACGGGCAGGAAGGCATCCGGGAGCCTATCGGCATGTCCGGCGTACGCCTCGAAGCCCGCGTGCACATGGTGACCGGCGCGGCCAGCGCCGCGCAGAACATCGTCAAGTGCGTGCAGCGCTGCGGACTCGAAGTCGAGGACATCGTTCTCGAGCAACTGGCGTCGAGTTACGCCGTGCTGACCGATGACGAGAAAGAGCTTGGCATCTGCCTTGTGGACATCGGTGGTGGCACCACCGACATCGCGGTATTCAACAATGGTGCGATCCGCCATACGGCAGTGATCCCGATCGCCGGTGACCAGGTCACCAACGACATTGCCCTCTCGATGCGTACACCTACCCAGTACGCGGAAGAGATCAAGATCAAGTACGCCTGCGCGCTTTCGCAGCTGGCCAACCTTGATGAAACCATCGAGGTGCCGAGTGTGGGCGACCGTCCGCCGCGCCGGCTGGCCCGTCAGACGCTGGCCGAAGTCGTGGAGCCACGCTACGAGGAGCTGTTCGGTCTGATCCGGGACGAACTGCGGCGCAGTGGATGCGAAAACATGATCGCTGCCGGCATCGTGCTGACCGGCGGCAGCGCCAAGATGGAAGGCGCCGTTGAACTTGCTGAGGAGGTCTTTCACATGCCGGTGCGCCTCGGCGTGCCACAGCATGTGCGCGGCCTCGGCGACGTGGTACGCAATCCGATTCACTCGACGGGAATCGGATTGCTGGTCTACGCAAGGAGCCGGGCGATGCGCCTGGCTGGAGATGTACCGGTAGGGGCAGGGTTGCGTGAGGTCTGGGGCCGGATGAAGAGCTGGTTCCAGGGGAATTTCTGATTTTTGTTGTTGTCGCCAGTCATTTACTACGGGAGACGGAAAAATGTTTGAACTGATGGATGCGGGCAGCCAGAACGCGGTCATCAAGGTACTTGGCGTGGGCGGGGGCGGCGGCAACGCTGTCCGGCACATGGTAAGCACCGGGATCGATGGTGTGGATTTCATCTGTTGCAATACCGATGCGCAGGCATTGCGGACTTCGAACGTCCGTACTGCCCTGCAGATCGGCTGCAACATCACCAAGGGCCTTGGTGCCGGCGCGAATCCGGACGTCGGCCGTCAGGCTGCGATGGAAGACCGTGACCGGATCATCGAGGTCATCGAAGGTGCCGACATGCTGTTCATCACGGCGGGCCTCGGCGGTGGCACCGGCACCGGTGCAGCGCCGATCGTTGCGCAGGTGGCCCGGGAACTCGGCATCCTCACGGTTGCCGTGGTGACCAAGCCCTTCGCGATGGAAGGCAAGAAGCGCCTGATGATCGCCGATCAGGGCATCGCCGAACTCGGCAAGTATGTGGATTCGCTGATCACGATCCCCAACGAGAAGCTGCTGTCCGTGCTGGGCATGGAGACCACACTGCTGGATGCCTTCAAGGCTGCCAACGAGGTGCTGCAGGGTGCGGTACAGGGCATTGCTGAACTGATTACCCGGCCGGGCCTGATCAACGTGGACTTCGCCGACGTACGCACGGTGATGTCCGAGATGGGCATGGCGATGATGGGCTCGGGTTCAGCGCGCGGTACGGATCGTGCCCGTGAAGCCGCCGAGGCGGCGATTTCGAGCCCGCTGCTCGAAGACATCAACCTCTCCGGCGCGCGCGGCATTCTCGTCAATGTGACTGGCGGCGAAAACCTGTCCATCGGCGAGTTCAACCAGGTGGGCGAGGCGGTCAAGCACTGCGCATCGGAAGATGCCACCGTGGTCATCGGTACGGTCATCGATCCGGAGATGGGCGATGCGATCCGGGTAACGGTGGTGGCGACCGGTCTGGGTCAGCCGGCGGTCCGGCAGCAGCCGATCATCCGCATGGTGCCGCAGCCGGTGGCCGCCGCGCCGCGGCAATCGGAAGCGGGGGCCCGCAATACGCGGGAAGCGGAACCGGTATCGGCTGATGTCTACGGCAGCGCTTACGATCAGCCGGCCTGGATGCGCAAGCGTGCGGTTGGTGACCAGTTGACCGACAGTAGCGACACGTCTTTTGATCTGCTCGACGTGCCGGCGTTCCTGCGCCGGCAGGCAGACTGAAGCGGGGCCAGAAATTGCAGTAGCGCCGGACCGGTGGCTTGAACCCGGACCGGCGCCATTGCACGGATTTGGCGGCCTGTGTTACGGTGGTCGCGGGTTTTTGTCTCCTTCGGGGAGCCGGTCTTGAAACAACGGACGCTGAAAACGGCGATTCGGGCCACGGGCGTGGGCCTGCATACCGGCCGCAAGGTGTTCATGACCCTGCGTCCGGCAGCCGAGAATACGGGAATCGTGTTCCGTCGCGTTGATCTCGACCCGCCGGTGGACATCAAGGCCGATGCCTTCAGTGTGGGCGAGACCATGCTGGGCACCACCCTGGTCAAGGGTGACGTGAAAGTCGCGACGATCGAACACCTGATGGCGGCGCTGTCCGGCCTCGGTATCGATAACGCTTTTGTGGATCTCAGCGCCCCCGAGGTGCCGATCATGGACGGCAGTGCGGCGCCGTTCGTGTTCTTGCTGCAGTCCGCGGGTATCGCCGAGCAGAATGCAGCCAAGAAGTTCATACGTGTACGCAAGGCCGTACGCGTTGAGGAAGGGGACAAGTCTGCCGAGATCAAGCCCTTTCCCGGCCTGAAGATCAACTTCCGCATCGATTTCGATCATCCGGTCTTCCGCCGGCACAGCCAGGCGGCGACGGTGGATTTCTCGACAACTGCTTTCCTCAAGGAGATTTCCCGCGCCCGGACCTTCGGTTTTGCGCGGGACATCGAGATGCTGCGCACCCGTCAGCTGACGCTTGGTGGCAGCATGGACAACGCGATCGTGCTCGACGATTTCCGCATCCTCAATGAGGACGGCCTGCGATTTGAGGACGAGTTCGTCAAGCACAAGATTCTTGATGTCGTCGGCGACATTTACCTGCTCGGACACTGTCTGGTCGGCGAGCTGACTGCCGTCAAGTCGGGCCATGCGCTCAACAACAAGCTGCTGCGTGCCCTGCATGCGGATGCATCGGCCTGGGAGATGGTCAGCTTCGATGAGCAGCGCGCGGCGCCGATCTTCTACCCGGTGCCTGTCGGCGCCGTCTGATTCGTCCCGACCCGTACCCTGATCCGGCTCGCTGCCGGGAATTGCCTGCGGCAGGCGCTGAGGATGCCCTCGGCCTCGAAGCGCAGTCGGGCCGCCCACTCGGGACTCGTCGCCGTCACGATCAGGGTGCCATCCGGCCGCAGATTGCAGGCTGAGACTCCGGACCCCAGTGGTTCTCCGAGCGCGGTCCGGACCTGTGTTGCCAGATCGAGATGCCGCTCCACTGCTTCGGCCAGTGCGCCGAGTGCCTTCACCTCGGTGAACAGTGTGCCCAGCGAACGGGGCTGATTTCGTGATGCGTCGCTCATGGGGTTCGCGTCAGGCTGTGCGCTGTTCCTTGTCCCGTCCGGATGCCTCGGGCATAGTCTATGCGCCGGCCGCATCAGTGTCTGGCCGGTTTTTCTTCAGGGGTTTGCCGTTGGGCACGGTTCCGCAGACAGACAGGTCGCGCAGCGCACAGCTCTTGCCCGTGCTGCTGGGTGCTGCTGTCGCGCTGTCGCTGGGTGGAACAGGCTTTGGCCTGGGCTGCCTCTATGCCAGCTTGCAGGCCCCGGCGGTCGCCGCGGTGGCGCAGCCGGCCATGCCGGCGGGCGGTCCCGATGAGTCCGAAACCGGCGTCGCACCGCCAGTCAGGCCGCAACGACAGCCTGTTGCGCTGGCGAGCGGGGCTCAGCTGATTCCGGAGCAGTTTGCCGATCGGCTCGCGCGGCCGGTGGTTGGCGGCTGGGTGTCCAGCAACTACGGCAAGCGCGCCGACCCATTCACCGGCGACCCGGCCATGCACCGCGGCCTGGACTTTGCCGGGCCGGTCAACAGCGTGATCCTGGCAGTGGCTCCCGGCGTCGTAACCTGGTCTGGCCCGCTGCGCGGCTATGGCAATCTGATCGAGATCGATCATGGCAATGGCTGGGTCACCCGCTACGGCCACAATGCCTCCAATTTCGTGAGTCCGGGGGACTACGTAAAGCCCGGCCAGACCATCGCGCTGATGGGGGCGACGGGCCGGGCCACCGGTACCCATCTGCACTTTGAAGTGCTGTATCAGGGTCGCCACATCAATCCGGCCCGTTTCGTGCCGAGAACGGCCTGATCTGCCCGCCTGACGCGGGTCCGCGTCGGCAGAAATCGCCTGTTAGAATGCGCCACCACCGCACCGAGCGGTGCCCAACTTTCACGCAATGATCCCGGGCCCGGGCATGACATCCCGTGCTGGCTGGGGAGGAACATGTTTTGCTGAACTGGATTACCAGGCTGTTTGGCAGCAGCAACCAGCGGCTGCTGCGTCGCTATTCGCGCGTGGTCGCCGCAACCAACGCGCTTGAGCCCGCCATCAAGGCGCTGGACGATGCCGCGCTGCGGGCCAAGACGGCCGAGTTTCGGGAGCGACTGGCGGCCGGTACGGCGCTGGATGCGCTCATTCCCGAGGCCTTTGCGGTGGTCCGCGAGGCCGCCCTGCGGACCATCGGCCTGCGCCATTTCGACGAGCAGCTGATCGGTGGCCTGACGCTGCACGAAGGCAAGATCGCCGAGATGCGTACGGGCGAGGGCAAGACGCTGGTTGCAACCCTGCCGGCCTACCTGAACGCCTTGCCCGGTCGCGGTACGCATATCGTGACGGTCAACGAATATCTCGCCCAGCGCGATGCAGACTGGATGGCGCCCATCTACCGCTTCCTCGGCATGGAGGTCGCGGTCATCCGCAACGGCCAGAGCAGCGCCGAGAAGCGGGCAGCCTATGCGGCTGACATCACTTATGGCACCAACAATGAATTCGGCTTCGATTACCTGCGCGACAACCTGGCCTTCAGGCCCGAAGACCAGGTGCAGCGCTCGCCCGTCTTCGCTGTCGTCGACGAGGTCGATTCGATCCTTATCGACGAGGCGCGCACGCCGCTGATCATTTCCGGGCCGGCCGACGACAGTTCGGAGCTCTACATCAGGATCAACAAGCTGGTGCCGGGTCTGGTGCGGCAGGAGCGTCTGCCCGACGAGGATGACGACGGCGGTCCGGGTGACTTCTCGGTAGACGAAAAAAGCCGGCAGGTTGCCCTGAGCGAGGAAGGACATCAGAAAGTCGAGGCCCTGATGGTCAAGGAGGGTCTGCTCGGCGAGGACGAGAGCCTCTATGACGCGGCAAACATCCGCCTCATGCATCACCTGACGGCGGCACTGCGGGCGCATGCCATCTATCGCCGGGACGTCGAATACATCGTGCGCAACGGCGAAATCGTCATCGTCGACGAGTTCACCGGCCGGACCATGCCGGGCCGTCGCTGGTCAGACGGACTGCACCAGGCGGTTGAAGCGAAGGAGGGCGTGCGTGTCCGCGAGGAAAACCAGACCGTCGCATCGATCACCTTCCAGAACTATTTCCGGCTCTACGAGAAACTCGCTGGCATGACCGGTACGGCCGATACCGAGGCCTACGAATTCCAGGAAATCTATGGTCTCGAGGTGGTGGTCATTCCGACCCACCGGCCGATGGTGCGCGATGACCAGGCCGATCTCGTCTATCTGACGCAGAAAGACAAGTTCCAGGCCATCATCGAGGACATCAAGGAATGCCAGGCTCGCCAGCAACCGGTGCTGGTGGGCACGGCCTCCATTGAAACTTCCGAATACCTGTCCGGTTTGCTCACCAGGGATGGCGTAGCGCACCAGGTGCTGAACGCCAAACAGCACGAGCGCGAAGCGCATGTCGTCGCCGAGGCAGGTCGCCCCGGTGCCGTTACCATTGCCACGAACATGGCCGGTCGCGGTACCGACATCGTGCTGGGCGGAAACCTGGAGGCTGAACTCGCGCAGATGCCGGCCGAGGCTCCGGAGGAAGACCGGCAGAAGCATCGCGCGGAGTGGAAGCAGCGGCACGAAAAGGTGCTGGCTGTTGGTGGACTGCGCATCATCGGTACCGAGCGTCACGAATCGCGGCGCATCGACAACCAGCTCCGCGGCCGTGCCGGCCGCCAGGGTGATCCCGGTTCCAGCCGCTTCTACCTGTCCATCGAGGACAACCTGATGCGGATCTTCGGTGACCCCGAGCGCACCAAGGGCATGCTGCGCGGTGTCGGGATGCGCGAGGGCGAGGCCATCGAGAGCAATCTGCTGACGCGCCAGATCGAGCGCGCACAGCGCAAGGTCGAGGGGCACAACTTCGATGCCCGCAAGTCGCTGCTCGAATATGACGATGTGGCGAACGATCAGCGGCGGGTGATCTACCAGCAGCGCAACCAGCTGATGAAGACCGATGACATATCGCAGTCGCTGGCCGAAATCCGGGCCGAGGTCGTCAACGCCACGATCAGCGAATACATCGCTCCGGAGAGCATGGAGGAGCAGTGGGATGTGGCCGGCCTGGCGACAGAGCTGCAGCGTGAGTTCGGTGCACAGCTCGACATCAAGGCCATGCTCGACGAAGACCGCAAACTGGACGAAGCCGGATTGCGGGCCAGGATCCTTTCTGCTGTCGAAGAGCAGTATCTGCAGAAGTTCGCCATTATGGATCCGGCCGAGCTGCGCCAGGTCGAGAAGCAGTTGATGTTGCAGCAGGTGGACCATCACTGGAAGGAACACCTGGCCGCGATGGACTACCTGCGCCAGGGTATTCATCTGCGCGGTTATGCGCAGAAGAACCCGAAGCAGGAGTACAAGCGCGAGGCCTTCGAGATGTTCAGCAGCATGCTCGACCAGGTGAAGCGGGATGTGGTCACGATCCTCGCCAAGGCGCGCATCCGCAGCCCGGAAGAGATCCGTGCCGAGGAAGAACAGCGGCGCATGATCGAACAGCTCCAGTACCGGCACGATGAGGCGCCATCGGCAATGGCCCCCGAGCCGGAAGCGTCGCCGGCACAGGCTGCACCGGGCGGCCAGTCGATGACACTCAGGCAGACGCCGCGCGCGGAGCCTGCGGCGCCAGCTGAACCCTTCGTGCGACCGGAACGCAAGGTGGGCCGCAACGAGCCGTGTCCCTGCGGCTCAGGCAAGAAGTACAAGCAGTGCCACGGCCGGCTCGATTGAGAACCGCTCACAGCCGGAGCCGGATTTGCCTGATCTGAAGCCGGCAGAAGTGATTCCGGTTGCTGCGGGTGTGCTGCGCGATGCCGCAGGCCGTGTGCTGATTGCCCGCCGTCCCGACGGGGGGCATGCGGGCGGATTCTGGGAGTTTCCAGGCGGCAAGATCCAGGCCGGCGAAGCCCCGCTGCAGGGCCTCTGCCGCGAGCTTGCCGAAGAGATCGGCGTAAAGGTAACCGCGGCCCTGGCACTGATGACATACCGCCACAGCTATCCGGAACGGGTAGTCGAGCTGCATGTGTTTGAAGTCGGTGAGTACTCGGGCGAGCCGCGGGGTCTGGAGGGTCAGCCCTTGCGCTGGGTCGCGGTGGACGAGCTGGCCACGGCGGGGTTGCTGGAAGCGGATGCGCCGATTGCCGCTGCGCTGGCAGAAAAATCGGATCGCGGCTAAAGCCGCTCCTACTAGCAGATCGTCAGGCGGAAATGCACATCCTTGTTGATCTGCACGGGACGCTGGCTGGCGTCCGGCCACTGCATGAAGCGGACTGTAAAGCGATGATGGCTGCCGCTGATTTCCGGATAGAGACTCACGCCGGGCTGCAGGCTGATGCGCAGCAGGCCCGCCGTCCCTTCGCCGACCATGCCGTGCTGATAGACACCGTTGACTGCCACCTGCTCGGAACTGTGTCCGCTTTCGCGCAGCAGCCAGAGCAGTTCGGCAATGCTGTCGCAGAGCGGCCGCAGGTTGACGATCCAGCGTTCGATGTCGGCCAGGCGGACTTCGTAGGGGTGACTCAGCCAGTGGGCATAGTCCGGCAGGTCGAACTCGCAGGTACCGCCCGGAATCGCGCTGCGGTGTTTCACCGCCGCCAGGAATTCACTGTCGCGGATCGGCTGCAAGAACTGCGAGCCGACCGCAAACAGTTTCTGGCGCAGCTCCTGAAGGTTGCGCAGCACGCGCTTTAAGCGCGCTTCGTCGATGCCGGCGACATTCTGGTAGCGGTCGTAAACGCCGATCTGTCGCTCGAGTTCCTTGAGCACATCACCGCGCACATCGCCGCGGCCGAGAATCGTGACGATATCGAGCAGACTGGTAATCGCCCCGCGGCTGCCCCATTCGGAATTCTGCTCGATATTGAAGCAGAGCTGCTGATAGAGGAATTCGAGGCGCAGCAGTGTACGCATCCGTTCACTCAGCGGCTGCTCGTAAAGCCCTGAAGAACCGGATGTGGAAGGTTGCTGGAAATCTGCGCCTGGAATGCTAACCATGAATGGTTGGTTTCAGTCCGTAGCCGTTGTTTTCCCGGCATTCTGCGCCACCGGGCGGGGCAAGGGCAAATGCGCCCTGCCGGAAGCCGTTTCTGCTGCCGTTGCCTCAGCGCGCAGACCGGCGTGCCAGCTCACGATAGATCGCATCCAGCGCCGTCACGCGCCGCCGGGTCTCGGTCAGGCTGCCTGAATTGTCGACGATATCGTCCGCGCGCGCGAGCCGCTCTGCGCGGCTGAGCTGTGCGGCCAGCACCTGCTTCGCATGCGCCGCGCTTTCGCCGTCACGCATCATCAGGCGCTTGAGCTGCAGTTCCTCCGGACAGTCGACCACCAGGACCCGGTCCACGCGCTGGTCCAGACCCGATTCGATGAGCAGCGGAACCACCACCAGCTGATAGGGGCCACCCGCCTGGCGGCACTGCGCTTCCATCGCCACGCCGATCCGCGGATGAGTGATCGCCTCCAGCTGCTTCCGGCGCGCGGGCTCTGAAAACACGATTTTGCGCAGCTGCGCCCGGTCCAGGCTGCCATCGGGGAGCAGCACTTGAGTCCCGAATGCGGCGGCGATTTCCTGCAGGGCCGGGGAGCCAGGGCCGACCACTTCCCGCGCGATCAGGTCGGTGTCGATCACCGGTACGCCGAGTCCGGCAAACATGTCGGCGACGGCGCTCTTGCCGCTGGCGATGCCACCGGTCAGCCCCACGCGCCAGGTGCGCTGTGCAGATTCCGGGCGGCTCGTGTCTGGTCGCTCTGTCACCGCATGCTCAGCCGAAAACCCGCAAGAAGGGCACCGCGGTCAACAACGGCTCGCCCCAGGCCATTGCCACGAAGCCGGCGGCCGCCAGATAGGGTCCAAACGGAATCGGTTCCTTGCGGCCGTGACGCCCCAGCGCGATCAGCGCGATACCGGTCACCGCCCCGGTCAGGGCGGAGAGCAGCAGTATCGGCAAGAACATCTGGTAGCCGAGCCAGGCGAGGAGTGCGGCGAACAGTTTGAAGTCCCCGTAGCCCATGCCCTCCTTTCCGGTCGCCAGGCGGAAGCCCTGGTACACGAGCCACAGGCTCAGGTAGCCGGCCATTGCACCGATCACCCCGTCCGCAAGGCTCACCGCGAAGGGGCCGGGTACTGCATGCGGAACGTCCAGCAAGTGGAACAGCAGTCCGCCCCAGAGCAGCGGGACCGTGATGGAGTCGGGAAGCAGTTGATGGTCGAGGTCGATCACGGTCAGGGCGATCAGCGCCCAGCTGATCACCACGGCCGCGGCGGCATCCGCCGTATAGCCGAAGTGCCAGACCAGGTATGCCGAGACCAGGCCGGTGAATGCTTCGACGACCGGATAGCGCACCGGAATCCGGGTGCCGCAGGCAGCGCAGCGACCGCGCAGCCACAACCAGCCGAGCAGCGGGATATTGTGTCGTGCCTTGATCGGCGCCTTGCAGGCCGGGCAGCCCGAGCGCGGGACGATCAGGTTGAAGCGTGCGGTATCTGCCGGGCTGGTCGTTGATGCCGTTGTATCGCCGCCTTCGAGCAAGGCGCGGCACTGCTCACGCCACTCCCGCTGCATCATCAGCGGCAGGCGGTAGATCACCACGTTCAGGAAGCTGCCCACCAGCAGGCCGATCAGGCCGGCAAAAGCTGCCAGCAGCGGCAGGGTGGACTGCAACGCGCCGGGCTCGATCAGATGACCGAACCCATCTTGAAGATCGGCAGGTACATTGCGATGACGAGACCACCGACGAGGACGCCGAGTATGGCCATGATCAGTGGTTCGAGCAGGCTGCTCATGCTGTCCACTGCATTGTCGACATCCGCTTCGTAGAAGTCCGCGACCTTGGCGGACATCTCGTCCAGCGAGCCCGACTCTTCGCCGACGGCGATCATCTGGATCACCATGTTGGGAAACAGGCCGGTGTTCTCCATGGCCCGCTGCAGGCGCTGGCCGGTCGATACCTCATCGCGCATGGCCAGCACGGCTTTCTCGTAAACGATGTTGCCGGTTGCACCGGCGACCGACTGCAGCGCCTCGACCAGCGGGACGCCGGCGCTGAACATGGTGGACAGCGTGCGGGCGAAGCGCGCGATGGAGGCCTTGACGAGAATCGAGCCGACGATCGGCAGCTTCAGGAACAGCCGGTCCTCGAATTCACGCAGCTTCTTTGAACGCTTCTTGGTGTAGACATAGAAGGCGCCACCAGCGCCCATGACCAGTCCGACAGCCCAGCCCTTGCTCTGCACGAAGGCCGAGAGGTCGATCACCATGCGGGTAAAGGCAGGCAGATCTGCACCAAAGCCCTTGAACAGCGACTCGAACTGCGGGATCACGAAGATCAGCAGGATCAGTGTCACGATGAAAGCCACGACCAGTACCGCCGCCGGATAGAACAGCGCCTTCTTGATCTTCTTCTTGATGGCCTCGGTCTTTTCCTTGTAGGTCGCGATCTTGTCCAGCAGGGTATCGAGTGCGCCGGCCTGTTCACCGGCCGTAACCAGGTTCACGAACAGGTCGTCGAAGTACAGCGGATGGCGGCCGAGCGCTTCGGCGAGCGCGGTGCCGGACTCGAGGTCAGCGCGGATGCCGAGGATCAGTTTCTGCATCGCCGGGTTGTCGTGTCCGGCGCCCACGATATCGAAGGCCTGAACCAGCGGGATACCGGCTGCAAGCATGGTGGCGATCTGGCGGCTGAAGATGGCGATGTCGCCGGGAGTTACCTTGCCGCCCTTGAACAGGGTGGATTCCTTGCGGATGCGGACCGGTACGACACCCTGCTTGCGCAGCACGGCGCGCACCGCGGCCTCGCTGGAGGCCATGGTCTTGCCCCTGATCTTGTTGCCCCGGTTGTCAGTCCCTTCCCAGGTAAACCCGACCTGATTGATGGCGACGCCTGCAGCCATAACCCCAACTCCGAATTAAGACTCGATTGTAACCCTATTGATTTCCTCAAGACTTGTAAGCCCGTCCTTGACTTTTTGCAGGGCCGAGCGACGCAGCGACCAGACCCCGTCTTTTTCGGCCTGTTCCGCGATCTGCACGGCGTTGCCGCCTTCGAGGATGATCCGGCCGATGGTTTCGGTCACCGGCATGACCTGGTAGATGCCGACGCGGCCCTTGTAGCCATCGTTGCACTGCTTGCAGCCGATCGGGCCGAAGACGCGCAGGCCACCGCGAATATCCTCTTTGCTGAAGCCTTCCAGCAGCAGGGCGTCGTCGGGAATATCCCGCAGTTCCTTGCACTGTTCGCAGAGGCGGCGGGCCAGGCGCTGGGCGATGATCAGGTGCACCGAGGTGGCGATGGCATAAGGCTTGACGCCCATGTCGACCATGCGCGTCAGGGTGCGCGGCGCATCGTTGGTGTGCAGGGTGGAGAGCACCAGATGCCCCGTCTGGGCGGCCTTGATGGCCGTCTCGGCAGTCTCCAGATCGCGGATTTCGCCGACCATGATCACGTCCGGATCCTGGCGCAGGAAGGCTTTCAGGGCCGAAGCGAAGGTCAGCCCCACCTTGGGATTCACGTTTACCTGGTTGATGCCGGGCACGTTGATTTCGACCGGGTCTTCGCAGGTCGAGATGTTGCGGTCTTCGGTGTTCAGGATATTGATGCCGGTATAGAGCGACACGGTCTTGCCGCTGCCGGTCGGACCCGTGACGAGGATCATGCCGTAGGGTTTGGCCAGCGCATCCAGATAAAGCTTGCGCTGGAAGTCTTCGTAACCGAGCACCTCGATGCCGAGCTTCGCCGCGGTCGGGTCGAGGATACGCAGCACGACCTTCTCGCCAAACAGCGTCGGGCAGGTGTTGACGCGAAAATCGATGGCGCGGTTTTTCGACAGCCGCAGCTTGATGCGCCCGTCCTGCGGCACGCGACGTTCGGCGATATCCAGCCGCGACATGACCTTGAGACGCGCCGTGACCTTGTTGGACAGTGCGAGCGGCGGCGCAGCCACCTGCTTCAGCACGCCGTCGAGGCGGGTACGCACCCGGTAGTTCTTCTCGTAGGGCTCGAAATGGATGTCCGAGGCGCCGCGCTTGATCGCATCGAGCATGATCTTGTTGACGAAGCGCACCACCGGGGCGTCTTCGATGTCGTCACGCGCCACATCGTCGGTGACCACGTCGTCGTCGCTGCTGACCTGCAGGCTTTCGAGGTCGAAGTCGTCCTCGTCAAAGCCCGACATCGAGGTGTCGACGGCTTCAAGCGCCTTGCCGACCATCGCATCGAGCTTGTCCTGTTCGACGATGATCGGGTCGACGCGGACGCCGGACTGGAACTTGATCTCGTCGATGGCGGCATGGCTGGTGGGGTCGGAAACAGCCAGAAAGAGTCTCTTGCCACGCAGCAGCAGCGGCAGGACGCGGTGCTTGGCCAGCAGGCGCTGGTCGACCGACTTGACCGCTTCCATATCCAGGTCGATGGCCTCGAGGTCGAGCAGCGGTACGCCGAATTCCGACGAGGCGGCGACTGCGATCTTGGCGGCATCAACCAGTTGCCGGTCGACGAGGTAGGCGACCAGGCCGATATGCTGGGCTTCCGCCCCCTTGATGGCATGAATTACCGCGTCTTCCGCGATCAGGCCGTCCTGGACCAGTCGTCGGGAGAGGCCGCTGAGCGGCGCATTGGTGGCGGATACGGCCATCGGCTTCCTTGGGTGACCGGAAAGATATCAGGGCAAGTGTGTAGTGTTACTAAGGATGAGCGCCCGGCGCAACCGCTCAATTCGCCACTTTCGCACTTTTCTTCCGCCGGCCCCCAAAAAAAGAAAAGCCCCTGCCTTGCGGCAGGGGCTTTCCAGGTCGTCTCGGACCCTGGGCGACTCTCTTAGCTGTCGTCGCGGCAGGACTGGGGCAGGTACTTCTGCTCCACGCTGGTCCCGCCAGCCGCGCCGTCCGACGCATTGCCGGCCGTGTCGTCTGCCGTCAGGTTGGTGGTCTGGTCAGCGGCGGTGTAGTAGCCGCAGAGCCAGACCACGTCGTTGTTGTCGCTCAGCATCGGCTGCAGGGCCAGGGTTTCGCCCTGGATCGCGCCGTTGGCATTGTTGCCGAAACGGATGATGATCGTGCCGGTACCGGTGATATCCACGTCGTCCACGTACTTGCCGGACGGATGATTGTTGGCGTCGCCACCGGCCAGCTCCAGGCTGGTGGGCCATTCGCCGGTGTTGGCAAAGGCTTCAGCCACGCCGGCTTTCACCGCGCTGGCCAGATTCAGGCCTTCCGTGACCTGCGAACGGATCGTGTAGTCCTGATACGCCGGGATCGCGATGGCGGCCAGGATGCCGATGATGGCGACGACGATCATCAATTCGATGAGCGTGAAGCCCTGCTGGATTTTCTTCATTAGCGAACTCTCCATATGGTTGCGAACTGGAAGCTGCGGCCCTGAGGGTTGTGAACGGGGCCTGCGGGCCAGTACGTTGCAGGATCTGTGCCAGTTGCCAGCGGCCGCATCTCAAGTCCATGGCGCACAAGGGAAAATCAAGGAACGGCTGTTTTTTCCTTGGCGGCTGCACAACATAAGGTCAGCCGCTGGATGCCGCCGACCGGACGCCCAGCGTCACTTTCTGACGTTTTTGCGTCGGAACCCTCTCCAGGGAAGGATCGCGGCCGAAGCCACTCCTACGGTGGTCCGGTTCCGGTAGGAGCGCCTTCAGGCGCGATTCCCGGCCGTTCCTGTTGGCTTCAGTCGATGCCGAGCTTCTGCATCCGGTAGCGCAGGGCGCGCAGCGTCAGGCCGAGTTTCCTGGCGGTGACGGTCTTGTTGTAGCGGTTCTCTTCCAGCGCCTTGACGATGGTTTCGCGTTCGACCAGTTCAAGGCGGTCGCCGAGCGGTGCGGTGCCTGGCAGCACCGGGCTGTCGGCTACCGGTTCGCCGTGGTGGATATGGATGTCGTCGGCGGCAATCTCGTCGCCGGAGAGCGCGATGGCCCGCTCGAGGATGTTTTCCAGTTCGCGCACGTTGCCGGGAAAGCGGTAGCCGGCGAGCCTGGCGCGTGCGCCCGCACTCAGCTCCGGCGGCGGCAGGCCCATGCCGCCGGCCAGACGCGCGAGGATGTGGCGGGTGAGCAGCAGGGTGTCATCGCCGCGTTCGCGCAGCGGCGGCACGCGCAACTCGATGACATTGATCCGGTAGTAGAGGTCTTCGCGGAAGTGGCCGCTCGCCACCAGCGCGCGCAGATCCTTGTGGGTTGCCGAGAGGATGCGCACATCGACCGGCACTTCGGCCGTCTGGCCCACCGGCCGCAGCGACTTTTCCTGGATCACGCGCAGCAGTTTCACCTGCATGGGCAGCGGCAGGTCGGCGATTTCGTCCATGAACAGCGTGCCGCCCTCGGCGGACTGGAACAGGCCTTCCTTGTCGCTGACGGCGCCGGTAAAAGAGCCCTTGCGATGGCCGAAGAACTCGCTCTCCATCAGTTCGCCGGGGATCGCGCCGCAATTCACCGGCACGAAGGGCGCCTCGGCCCGCGAGCCTTGCTCGTGGATCATGCGCGCCACCAGTTCCTTGCCGGTGCCGGACTCGCCGGTGATGTGCACCGGTGCCTGGCTGCGCGCGACCTTGGCGATGGTTTCGCGCAATTGCTCGATGGCAGCCGAGTTGCCGAGCAGCTGGGCCTTGCCGCCGGTCACGCCGGTGTGTGGCACTTTCAGCGCGCTGCCGACCAGCTTGCGCAGCACCTTGATATCCACCGGCTTGGAGATGAAATCGAAGGCGCCGGCCTTCAGCGCACGCACGGCGGTTTCCACATTGCCGTGGGCGGTGATCACCGCCACCGGTGTGCCTATGCCGCGCAGCTGCATCCACTCGATCAGGTCGATGCCATCGCCGTCCGGCAGACGCATGTCGGTCAGGCAGAGCTGGAACTCTCGTCGCGTGAGCTGCGCCTTTGCCGCAGCGATATCGGCACAGCTGCAGACGTCGATATCCATGCGTTCCAGGGTGATGCCGAGCAGTTCCCGGATGTCGGGTTCGTCATCGACGACGAGGGCGATTGGTTTTGCCACGCTGGTCTCCGCTGCCTCAGTTTTCCCAGCGCGCCGGATCGGCAAACACGATCCGGAACACGCTGCCGCCGCCGCGGCGGGCTTCATATACCAGTGCCGCGCGATTGCATTCGCAGAGTTCGCGCGAGATGAACAGGCCGAGCCCGGTGCCGCCGCTGCGCCCCGTGGCGAAGGGTTCGAAAATCTGTTCACGCATCTCTTCCGGGATGCCCGCACCGCAATCGCTGACTTCAAGATAGGGCCGCCGGTTGCCGGACAGGCGTCCGAAGGAAATTTCCACGGCGATGCCGCCATTGCTGCTGCCGTACTTGATGGCGTTTTCGCACAGGTTCCAGACGATCTGCCGCAGGTGGCTTGGGTCTACGCGCACCTCCACATCTTCGGTGCTGGTGATGCTTATCTGGCCTTCGTGGAGTTCCAGCGTCGAGCTGAACTCGGCCGCGAAATCGCGGCTCCAGCCGGCCAGGTAGGTCAGTTCGGGACGGCTGGTCTCGCGCCGCGAAAGCTGCAGGACGTTCTCTATGATCTCGTTGACCCGTCCGGAATTGGTGCGAATGATGTCGATCAGCCGCCGGTCGTCGGCGCCGAGCCGGGGCGATTCTTCGAGCAGCTGGCTGGCATGACTCAGCGCGCCGACCGGATTGCGGATCTCGTGCGCGATGCTCGCCGACAGCCGGCCGAGCGCCGCCAGCTTGGTTTGCTGGACCTTCTGGCTGAGCAGCCCCGCGTCTTCGAGAAACATGAGCACCGGACCGTCGTCGCCACCGCCGAGCGGGGCGAGGTAGGCGTTGATGCGCGTGCTGCCGTCGGCGGAAAGGAAGGATGGCGGTTGCAGCAGCGGATTCCCCTGGCGGCGCCAGTCGCGGAGCATGCGGTCCAGATGCGGTGCCAGCTGTGCGAGATCCTGGCCCGGTTCGCGTGTGCGGATACCGGTGTGTTCGGCGGCGGACTGGTTGATGAGCCGCACGCGGTTGGCTGCATCCACCACGACGATGCTCTCGCGCAGGTTCTGGATGATGTAGTCATTCAGCTGGGCGAGATTGGCGAGATCGATACCGCGCTGCCGGGCCAGCGCCTCGCTTTCCTCCAGGCGGCGGGCAAGCGGATAGGCAGCCGAGGCGATCATGAAGATGATGGCACCGAGCACGCCGGCGGCGACGAAATCACCGCTGGGCGCGCCGTGCTCGAGGACGCGCAGCGACTGTTCGGCGAGGATGGCAAGGGCGGCGATGGCGGAGCCAAAGAAGGCCTGCCGGCCCTGGAGCGACAGGCTCGCTGCGCCGACAAACACCACCAGCAGGCCGCCGAGACCGCTGCGTACCCCGCTGCTGGCGTACATCAGCAGGATGATGGCCAGCACGTCGATGAGCAGTTCCACCAGTACCAGACGGGGCACGATGACCGGCCGGCGCCACTGCCAGACGAGCAGCAGCAGGGCAAACAGGCAGTAACTCGCCGCGCTGGCCAGAAACAGCCCCGCGTCGCGGATGCCGAGCAGCTGCGGATTGCGGAAGCCGAGCGCGATCGCCAGCAGGACGACGGCGACCACGGCGCGGAATATCGCCACGAAGCGCAGCATGCGGCGCGAGGTTTCGTTGCCGATGCTCCGCGCGGCCGGTTCCGGTGTGGCACCGGTTTGCGCCGTCAGTGTGTGTTCAGCTGTCGCCATCGATCCGGCTTGCGTGTTCCAGGAGACCTTAGCAGACACATTATGTCTGCCCGCCTGCCTGAAAGCGTGACGCCTTTCCCACTTCCCCCGCTGCCTGGCCCGTGTCGAGGTCTCTGCCCGGCGCGCCACGCTGCGGTTTGACAGTGCGACTGATTCGCCCACAATACGCGCCTTCCCCGCTCAGGCGCGCGCCATGAATCTGCACGAATACCAGGCCAAAGAACTGTTCCACCGTTTCGGCATCCCGGTCCCCTCCGGCGAGGTGGCCAGTACCCCGACCCAGGCTGCGGCTGCTGCCGGGCGTATCGGCGGCAAGGTCTGGGTGGTCAAGGCCCAGGTCCACGCCGGCGGGCGCGGCAAGGCCGGCGGCGTCAAGCTCGCACGCAGTGCCGAGGAGGTCGGCCAGCTGGCCCGGGCCATGCTCGGCACCCGGCTCGTCACGAAGCAGAGTGGCCCGCAGGGCATGCCGGTCAACCAGGTCTATGTGGAGGCGGGCAGCGAGATCGACCGTGAACTCTATCTGAGCCTGCTCGTCGACCGTTCCCGCGAACGCGTTGCCTTCATCGCTTCGGCGGCCGGTGGCATGGACATCGAGGAAGTCGCGGCGAAGACGCCGGAACAGATCCTCAGCGTGGCGATCAATCCGGGCGCCGGCCTGCAGCCCTATCAGGCACGCCAGCTGGCTTACGGGCTCGGCCTCAATCACGAGCAGGTCAAGCAGTTTGTCGATCTGGCCACGAAGCTTTACCGCCTGTGCAACGAGTGCGATGCCAGCCTCGTCGAGATCAATCCACTGATCGTCACCAGGGGCGGCGAATTGCTGTCGCTCGATGCCAAGATCAACATCGAAGACAACGCCCTGTTCCGTCAGCGCGAGCTGCAGACCATGCGCGATCCGAGCCAGGAAGACGAGATGGAGCGGCGCGCTGCCGAGCACGATCTCAACTACGTTTCGCTCGACGGCAATATCGCCTGCATGGTCAACGGTGCCGGCCTGGCCATGGCGACCATGGACCTCATCAAGCTGCACGGCGGTGAGCCGGCGAACTTTCTCGATGTCGGCGGTGGCGCAACGCCCGAGCGGGTGGCGGCAGCCTTCAAGCTGATCCTGTCCAACCCGGACGTGAAGGCCATTCTCGTCAACATCTTCGGCGGCATCGTGCGCTGCGACCTGATCGCCGAGGGCGTGGTGCGCGCGGTGCGCGACGTGAAGGTTGCGGTGCCGGTGGTGGTGCGCCTGGAAGGCACCAATGTCGAACAGGGCCGGGCGATGCTCAAGGACAGCGGCCTCGCCATCATTCCGGCCGACGACCTCAGCGATGCGGCCCGCAAGGCTGTGGCAGCGCTGTCATGAGGTTCCCGGATACCGCGCCTTCTGTGGGAGCGGCTTCAGCCGCGATTCTTCAGCCTAATATCGCGCCTGAAGGCGCTCCTACGCTTGTACAAGCAGAGCAATCAGCATGAGCATTCTCGTCGACAGGAACTCCCGCATCATCTGCCAGGGTCTGACCGGCAGGCAGGGCTCGTTTCACGCCCAGCAGTGCATCGAGTATGGCTCGAAGATCGTGGCCGGCGTGACGCCGGGCCGTGGCGGTGAGGAACACCTCGGACTGCCGGTGTTCAACACCATGCCGGAAGCGGTGCGCGCCACCGGCGCCGATGTCAGCATGATCTTCGTGCCGGCGCCGGCAGCGGCAGACTCGATACTCGCGGCGGCCGATGCCGGCATCAAGCTGATCGTGTGCATCACCGAGGGCATTCCGGTGCTCGACATGGTGCGCGTGAAGGCCGGTCTCAAGGACCACGATTGCCGGCTGATCGGTCCCAACTGCCCGGGCATCATCACGCCGGGCGAATGCAAGATCGGCATCATGCCGGGCTTCATCCACAAGCCCGGCAGGATCGGCATCGTCTCGCGCTCCGGCACACTGACCTACGAAGCGGTCTACCAGACCACGCGCAACGGCCTCGGCCAGACCACCTGCGTGGGCATCGGCGGCGATCCGATCCGCGGCATGAACTTCATCGACTGTCTGGAACTCTTCCAGCAGGACCCGGCCACGGAAGGCGTGATCATGGTCGGCGAGATCGGCGGCACGGACGAAGAGGCCGCCGCACGCTATATCCAGAAGCATGTCACCAAGCCGGTCGTCGCCTACATCGCCGGCGTGACGGCACCGCCGGGCAAGCGCATGGGCCATGCCGGCGCGATCATCTCCGGCGGCGAAGGTACGGCAGACGCCAAGTTCGCTGCGCTTGAAGCAGCGAAGGTACGCACCGTCCGCTCACCTGCCGAACTCGGCAGCGCGATGCTTGAACTGATGCGCTGATGCGCCGATGCCAGGCTCACCGGAACTCCGTATCGCGCTGGCCCAGCAGGATTTCCCGGTTGGCGATGTCAGTGGCAACACCGACAAGATCATCGCCGTGTTGCGCCAGGTCCGGCAGGCCGGGAATGCCGATCTGGTGGTCTTTCCCGAACTCGCCATGTGCGGCTACCCGCCGGAAGATCTGCTCTTCCATGCCGGACTGAGGCGGCAGGTCGCCGAGGGCCTCGAGCGAATCCGTGCGGAGAGCGCCGACCCCGGGGTGCTGGTCGGCTATCCCGAGTTCGCGGACCAGCGTATTTATAATTCCGTGGCGCTGTTTGCGGGCGGCAGGCAGCTTGCCAATTATCGAAAGTGCTGCCTGCCGAACTACAGCGTGTTCGACGAGCAGCGCTATTTCACCCCTGGCGGCGATCCGGCGGTTGTCGAGTTTCGCGGCTACAGACTCGGTCTCGGCATCTGTGAAGACATCTGGCAGCCCGGTCTCCCGGCGCGCGCGGTCGCGGCCGGTGCGGAACTGCTGCTGGTCATCAACGGCTCACCCTTCGAAACCGGCAAGCAGGCGCGGCGCGAAGCGGTGATCGCGGCGCGTGCGGTCGAAACCGGCCGGCCGCTGGCCTATCTGAATCTGGTCGGTGGCCAGGACGAACTGGTCTTCGACGGCGGTTCCTGTGTCGCCGATGCCGATGGCCGGATCGTGTTTCGCGCACCGGCCTTTGCGGCCGGACTGCATTTGCTGCGCTTTCGCCGCGAGCCTGACGGGCGCCTCGCACCGGTGCCGGGCACCGTCGTGCCGCTGCTCGACGACGTGCCCAGCGTCTATGCGGCGCTGCTTACGGGCATACGCGATTACGTGCACAAGAACGGGTTCCCCGGCGTGGTGCTCGGCCTGTCCGGCGGCATCGATTCCGCGCTGACCCTGGCGCTGGCCGTCGATGCGCTGGGTGCGATGGCGGTGCAGGCGGTGATGATGCCCTACCGCTATACGGCGGCGATGAGCATCGAGGACGCTGCCTTGCAGGCGCAGCTGATGGGCGTCGACTACCAGGTGCTGCCGATCGAGCCGATGGTCGAGGCCACGCGCAACTCGCTGGCATCGCTGTTTGCCGGGCTGCCGGAGGATGCGACCGAGGAAAACATCCAGTCGCGCTGCCGCGGCATCCTGCTGATGGCGATCTCCAACAAGAGTGGCCGGATGGTGCTGGCGACCGGCAACAAGAGCGAGATGGCAGTCGGCTACGCGACGCTCTACGGCGACATGGCCGGCGGCTTCGCACCGATCAAGGACTGCACCAAGACCCTCGTCTACGAACTGGCCCGCTATCGCAACAGCATCGGCGCGGTGATTCCCGAGCGCGTGATCAGCCGTCCGCCGAGCGCCGAGTTGCGTCCGGACCAGCAGGACAGCGATTCACTGCCGCCCTATCCGGTGCTCGATGCGATACTCGATGCGCTGATCATCGACAACCGTTCGGTGGACGAGATCGCCGCGCACGGCTTCGACCGGGAAGTGGTCGTGCGGGTTCTGGAGATGGTGCGTCGTGCCGAGTACAAGCGCCGGCAGGCGCCGCCGGGCGTACGGATTTCCGGGCGGGCCTTCGGCCGCGACTGGCGCTATCCGATCACTTCGGGCTACCGCCACAAGGCGTAGGAGCGGCTTCAGCCGCGATTCCAAATCTTCAAGCCATGATCGCGGCTGAAGCCGCTCCTACCAGAACTTGTACCAGGGCTTCTTTTCTTCCTTGACGACCTGCTTGAGCGTGTCCGGGTAATTGCTGGCGATCACCCGTCGCACGTCGTCGGCCTGGTCGCGCATGCCGAGTTGCCGGTAGGCATCCAGCATGATCTTCAGCGACTCGGCCACGGCCGGTGCCCCATCGTAGTGTTCGACGATGTAGCGGGCACGGCTGGCGGCTGCCAGCCAGCCACCGCGACTCATGTAGTACCGGGCGACATGCAGTTCGTAGTCGGCCAGCCGGTTGCGCAGAAAGACCATGCGCTGGCGGGCATCCGCCGAGTAGGCGCTGTTCGGAAAACGCTGGATGAGCTGGGCAAAGGCCGAGAAGGATTCCTCGAGGTTCTTCGGCGGCCGTTCCGAGAGATCCGCATTGAACCAGCGGTGATACCAGCTGCTTTCGCCCGAGAAATAAGCCAGGCCGCGCATGTACAGCGCGTAGTCGACGCGCGGATGGGTCGGATTTTCGCGCTCGAACGTGGTGGCCGCATCGACCGTCGCCTCGATCTGCCGGTCGTTGTAATAGCAGTAAATCAGGTCGAGCTGGGCCTGCTTGCTCTGGTTGGCGAACGGAAAGCGCGCTTCCAGTGCCTCGTAATACTGGATCGCGTTCTTGAAATTGCCCGAGTCCATGGACTTGTGGGCGCGCTCGTAGAGCTGTTCCACCCCGGACTTGTCTTCTTTGTCCTTGCGCAAGAAGCAGCCGCTCAGGCTGCTGGCGAGCACTGTGGCCAGCACAAGCGTCACGGTGATGCGCTGAAGGGATGGCCTGCGGGAGTTGTACAGGTGCATGGGATGGAATTCGGTTTCCGTGCTGTCGCCGGGCGGGCCGAGAGTATAGCCTAGCGCGCCATGGACCTTCCGCAGCATCGGGTACAGATTCCGCCGGGACGGGACGGGCACCGGCTCGACCAGGTGCTGGCGGAACTCATGCCCGATTATTCGCGCAGCCGCATCAAGCAATGGATTCTCGATGGCCAGGTGCTGCTCGATGACACCGTGCCCGAACCGCGCACGCGGGTGCTGGCCGGCCAGTGGGCAGTGATCGGGATCCCCGGCCCCGAACCGGCGGACGACGCGCGGGCAGAAGCGATGCCGCTCAACGTCGTGTACGAAGACGGTGATGTGCTGGTGGTCGACAAGCCCGCGGGGCTGGTGGTGCATCCCGGGGCCGGCAATCCGGCCGGTACGCTGCAGAACGGTCTGCTGGCTTACCTGCCGGAACTCGCTGAACTGCCGCGCAGCGGGATCCTGCATCGCCTCGACAAGGACACGAGCGGCCTGTTGCTGATCGCGAGGACCATTCGCGCGCACACGCACCTGGTGCGCGACCTGGAGGCGCGGCGGATCACCCGCGAGTATCGCGCCGTATGCGTGGGTACGATGACCGGCGGCGGAATGGTCGACGAGCCCATCGCCCGGCACCGTACCCAGCGCACGAAGATGGCGGTGGAGCAGGGCGGGCGTGTGGCGCTCACGCACTACCGGGTGCTGGCGCGTTTTGCGCACCACACCTATATCGCCGTGCGGCTCGAGACGGGCCGCACGCACCAGATCCGCGTGCACATGGCGCACGTGCGTCACCCGCTGGTGGGCGATCCCGCCTACAGCGGCCGGCTGATCATTCCGGCCGGTGCCACACCGCGCCTCGCTGACGCGCTGCGCGGATTTCGCCGCCAGGCGCTGCACGCACGGCGTCTGTCCTTCGTGCATCCGGTCAGCGGTGAAACGATCGATCTGCTGGCGCCCTTGCCGGCGGATTTCCGCATCCTTCTGGCGGCGCTCGCCGATGACGATGCCGCCGTCGACCGGCTGGAGAATCTGCCATGGCCCGGGCACCAGCAGAACTCGATCTGATCCGGCCCGACTGGCCGGCACCGGCAGCCGTGCGCGCGTTTGCGACCACGCGTACCGGGGGCTGCAGCAGGGGCGTATATGCCTCGCTCAATCTCGGCGACCACGTGTCTGACGGGCGTGCGCCGGTACAGAGCAACCGCGCAAAGCTGCGCGCAGCCCTTGAGCTGCCCGCCGAGCCCCTGTGGCTGCAGCAGGTGCATGGCATCGAGGTGGTGAATGCCGCGACCGCTGGCTTGCGCCCTGTGGCCGATGCCGCATATGCCGATTCGTCAGGCCGGGTATGCGCCGTGCTGACGGCCGACTGTCTGCCGGTGCTGTTCTGTGATCGCGCCGGCACGCGCGTGGCAGCTGCGCATGCCGGCTGGCGCGGACTGGCGGGCGGCGTGCTCGAGGCCAGCGTTGCGGCACTCTGCAGTTCCGGTGCGGCGGCAGAGGATCTGCTGGCCTGGCTCGGTCCGGCAATCGGCCCGCAGGCCTATGAAGTCGGTGAGGAGGTCCGCAATGCATTTCTGGCCGCCGATCCGGGCGCCGAAGCCGCTTTTCGTGACGGCCGGCCAGGCCACTGGTGGCTTGATCTCTATGCGGCGGCCCGTGCCCGGCTGGCGCGCGCCGGGGTCACGGCCGTCTGGGGCGGCAATTACTGTACCTGGAGCGATCCGCAGCATTTCTACTCGCACCGGCGTAGCGGCAGGACCGGCAGACAGGCAACGCTGATCTGGCTGAGCCCATGTTGAATTCCTGCATCGCGTCCCCATCTTTCTGCAGTACCCGGTATTCATGAATCCCAGGCAGCGGAGCTGAATCATGCGCATGGACAAACTGACCGCCAAGTTCCAGTCGGCACTGCAGGACGCGCAGTCGCTGGCGGTTGGCCGTGATCATCAATTCATCGAACCGGTACACCTGATGCTCGCACTGCTGGAACAGCGCGGCGGTACGGTGCGGCCGCTGTTCAGCCAGGCGGGTGCCAACCTCAACCTGCTGCGCTCGCGGCTCGGCGAGGCGCTCGACCAGTTGCCCCAGGTCGAAGGGGCCGGCGGCGATGTGGCGATGTCCAACGATCTGGGCCGGCTGCTCAATGTCACCGACAAGCTCGCGCAGAAGCGCAACGACCAGTACATTTCCAGCGAGCTGTTTGCGCTCGCCGCCTGCGAGGACAAGGGCGCTCTCGGCCGCATCCTCAAGGACGCCGGCGTGGTACGCGGCGCACTCGAGAAGGCCATCGATGAGGTGCGCGGCGGCGCGACCATCGATGATCCCAACGCCGAAGAGACGCGCCAGGCGCTGGAAAAATACACCGTCGATCTCACCGAGCGTGCCGAGCAGGGCAAGCTCGATCCGGTGATCGGCCGCGACGACGAGATCCGCCGCACCATCCAGGTGCTGCAGCGGCGCACCAAGAACAATCCCGTGCTGATCGGCGCGCCGGGCGTCGGCAAGACCGCGATCGTCGAAGGCCTCGCGCAGCGCATCGTCAACGGCGAAGTGCCCGAGAGCCTGAAGAGCAAGCGCATCCTCGCACTGGACATGGGCGCGCTGATCGCCGGCGCGAAATATCGCGGCGACTTCGAGGAGCGGCTGAAGGCCGTGCTCAAGGACCTGGCCAAACAGGAAGGCCAGGTGATCCTGTTCATCGACGAGCTGCACACCATGGTCGGCGCCGGCAAGGCCGAAGGCTCGATGGATGCCGGCAACATGCTCAAGCCCGCGCTGGCGCGTGGCGAGCTGCACTGCGTGGGCGCGACCACGCTCGACGAATACCGCAAGTATGTGGAGAAGGACGCCGCGCTCGAGCGCCGCTTCCAGAAGGTGCTGGTCGACGAGCCCTCGGTGGACGACACCATCGCCATCCTGCGCGGCCTCAAGGAGCGTTACGAAGTCCATCACGGCGTGGACATCACCGACCCGGCCATCGTCGCCGCCGCCACGCTCTCGCACCGTTATATTGCCGACCGGCAGCTGCCCGACAAGGCCATCGACCTGATCGACGAGGCGGCCTCGCGGCTGCGCATGGAGATCGATTCCAAGCCCGAGGAGATGGACCGTCTCGACCGCCGCATCATCCAGCTCAAGATCGAGCGCGAGGCGCTGAAAAAGGAATCCGACGAGGCCTCGAAGAAGCGCCTGGCGGACCTCAGCACGCAGCTCGCCGCGCTGGAAAAAGAATATGCCGATCTCGAGGAGATCTGGAAAGCCGAGAAGTCGGCGGTGCAGGGCGAGGCGCACATCAAGGAAGAACTCGAGCGCGCGCGCATGGATCTGGAAACCGCGCGTCGTGGCCAGGATCTGGCGCGCATGTCGGAACTGCAGTACGGGCGGATTCCGGAGCTCGAAAAACAGCTCGAAGCGGCCATCGGTGCCGATCAGGGCGAGACCCGCCTGCTGCGCAACCGGGTGACCGACGAGGAAATCGCCGAGGTCGTCGCCAAGTGGACCGGCATCCCGGTCAGCAAGATGCTCGAAGGCGAGAAGGACAAGCTGCTGCGCATGGAAGAGGCGCTCGGCCGCCGCGTGGTCGGCCAGACCGAAGCGCTGAAGACCGTTGCCGATGCAATCCGCCGCTCGCGTGCCGGCCTTTCGGATCCGAAGCGGCCGAACGGTTCCTTCATGTTTCTCGGCCCGACGGGTGTCGGCAAGACCGAGCTGACCCGCGCGCTGGCGGAGTTTCTCTTCGATACCGAAGACGCGATGGTGCGCATCGACATGTCCGAGTTCATGGAAAAGCATTCCGTGGCCCGGCTGATCGGCGCACCGCCGGGTTACGTGGGCTACGAAGAGGGCGGTTACCTGACCGAGGCGGTGCGCCGCAAGCCTTATTCCGTGGTGCTGCTCGACGAGGTCGAGAAGGCGCACCCCGACGTCTTCAACGTGTTGCTGCAGGTGCTCGATGACGGGCGCCTGACCGACGGCCAGGGCCGTACCGTGGATTTTCGCAACACAGTCATCGTCATGACCTCGAACCTCGGCTCGCAGCGCATCCAGAGCATGACGGGCGAGGAAAACTACGCGGCGATGAAAGCCGCGGTGATGGAAGTGCTCACCGAGCACTTCCGCCCGGAGTTCATCAACCGCGTGGACGATATCGTGGTCTTCCACCCGCTATCGGCGGACCAGATCCGCGACATCGTCGGCATCCAGCTCCGCTATCTGCAGGCCCGCCTCGCCGATCGCGACATGCGGCTGGAACTCGACGATGCGGCACTCGACAAGCTGGCCGAGGCCGGTTTCGACCCGGTGTATGGTGCCCGGCCGCTGAAACGTGCGATCCAGCAATACATCGAGAACCCGCTGGCGCAGGAGATCCTGCGCGGCCATTTCGGTCCGGGGACGCTGATCAGGGCCAGCGTGGCCGACGGGCAGTTGGCCTTCGCAGCCCAAGCTGGCTGATCAATCAGGTGCTCAAGGAATTCATTGCGGGCCACCGCTGGGGGATTCGGGTTTTCTCTGATCAGTCAGCTGTCCGGTTCATGGCGCCGTCACGGGGCCGGGGTGAGCGGCTGCGCCGGGTACATCAGTGAATGCTACTGATGTGATCTGGGATTTTTTTGCTGCGCAGGGGAAGTCGCGGTAGTCGGGGTCAGGGGAAAATAAAATCCGGCACCTTTTCTGGCACCTTTCTACGGCGATGGGGCTCTCCCTGCGCTGGTGTCGGTACCGAGCGTCTGCGCGAGCGCTTCCATCTCCTCGAGTGCCTCGAGTATCTCGATGAGCGGCAGTTCTGCCCAGCGGCGTATCTGTTCGCGCCGCGCGCCCTCGAAGGTGGTGATAGACCAGTCGATGTCCGGCGGGGTCGCTGTGCTCATGGCGTCAGTCGCAGCTTCAGGTGCTCGACGTCGAGCCGGTCCTGCGGCCGGTCGGCAAGCTGCTTCATCCGGATCAACGTCGCGATGGACACGAAACGCACCGGCAGATCGGCCCGCAAGGGCTTGACTAGCGCGGCACCGTACTCCGGATCGAATGCGAATGGTTCGTTGACAAAAATATCGATGGGCGTCTCGCGATGCTGATCGCTCCAGAGCTGGAATACCTGCATGCCTTTGTCCCGCGCCCAGGCTTCGCGTTGTGCCGGATCGGCGAACTGCTCGGCCGCCACCGGTATGGCCGGCCGGTAGCCGAGGGTCGCGAGCGCTCCGAGCGCGAGCTGGACGTTGGCCGGATCGAGTTGCACGACGAGGTCTACGTCCTTGGTGAACCGCAGATAACCGTGCGCGTTGACGGCTAGCCCGCCCGCCACAAGGTAACGCACGGAGGCTTCCTGCAGAGCCCGGGCAATGGCCTCGAAGCTGGCGACCTTCATGTGGCAAGCCTAACGGGGTCGGTAAGCAGGGTAAAGGTCGCAGTTCCTGTGCCGCACCCTTCGGGCGGCCTGCAGCCCTGCAGTCCTGCTGACCG